>JBGPZN010000505.1:0-2768 GCA_041493815.1 Methylomirabilia bacterium | reverse complement strand
CATCATGAGCTTCTACGAGCTGAGCAGTGAGGAGCGGCTGGAGATCGGGATCAAGGACAACCTCATCCGCTTCGCCGTGGGCATCGAGGACGCCGACGACCTGATCGCCGACCTCGCCCAGGCGCTCGACCGCGCGTTCGCCCCCGCCGAGAGCTGATCCCCCTCGGCTACTGCAGCTTCCGGGCGACCTCGCCGCCGGCGCACGGGTCTTCCGAGCGCTGGAGCTTCCTTCCGCCCTTGACCTGCTTCTTGGCGCTCAGGTCCCGCACCTTCGCCTTCTTCTTCTTTGCCTTCGCCATGACCGCTCCTTTCGCTGACTACGGATCGCGAAGGGCCCGATTATACTGCTGGTGATGCGATTGCGGCGCTGGCTCGCGCTGCTCGTAGCCGGGACGCTCGTCCCCTTCCTCGCCTTTTCCCTCGCTGCCGTCTACCAGTACGGCCGGGAGCAGACCGCCGCCTCCGAGCACGCGCTCCAGGAGGCTGCGCGGGCGCTGGTGGTGGTGCTCGACAAGCACCTGGACGTGACGATCACGGCCCTGCGCGTGCTCGGCACCTCCGCCCGCCTCGACTCCGGCGACCTGCCCGCCTTTCACGCTCAGTGCTTGCGGATCCTCGGCGTGAACGCGGAGTGGCGCACCATCAGCCTGTTCGATGCCCGCGGCCGCCGCCTGCTGATCACCAGCGAGCCGTTCGGCACCGCGCTGCCGCCGGTGCCCGGCCCCCTGAGCGAGCGGTTCCGCCGCCTCGTCGACACGCAGGCCGCCGGCGTGTCGGACCTGTTCCCCTCGCCGCTGAGCAAACGTCTGGGCGTGAGCGTCGGCGTGCCGGTCGTCCGGGACGGCGAGGTGCGCTGGGTGCTCTCGGCGGGAATGACGGCCGATGGCCTCGGCCAGCTGCTGGCCAGTCAGCGCGTCCTGCCCGGGTCGATCGGCGTCATCCTCGATCGGCGCCACGTGATCGTGGCCCATTCGCACGCCCCGCACCTGATCGGTACGCCGGCGCCCCCGGCCTTGATCGAGCGGGCGAAGGCCGCGGCCGAGGGGACGGTCCGCGCCCGCACCGCCGAAAACGCGCCGACGCTGACCGCGTTCAGCCGCTCTCCGGCGTTCGGCTGGACCGTCGCGATCTCGGTGCCGACGGCCGGCGGGCTCGTGCTGCCCCCCGTGCGGACCATCCTGATGGCCGGGGCGGTGCTGCTGCTGGTCGGCGTCGGCGTTGCCCTGTGGGCCGGTCGCCGGATCAGCCAGCCAATCGAGATGCTGGCGGCGGCCGCTCGCCGGCTCGGCCGCGGCGAGGCGGTGGACCTCGTGCCCTCGGGGGTGACGGAGGTCTCGGCGCTGGGCGAGGCGCTGGCGGGGGCGGCCCAGGACCGGGCCCAGGCCCAGGCCGAGCTGGCCCGCTACGCCGAGCGGTTGCGCATCCTGCACGAGATCGATCAGGCGCTGATGGCCGCCGAGGCGCCGGCCGCGGTCGCCGAAGCCGCGCTGCGCCGGCTGCGGCCCCTGCTCGGGGCGCCGCGGGCCGTCGTCACGGTGTTCGACCTCGAGGCCGGCGAGGGCGAGTGGCTGGCGGTCGACGCGGCCACGCCGTCCGCGGTCGGCGCCGGGAGTCGCTTTCCGCTGGAGATGATGGGTGACCTCGCCGCGCTCCAGCGGGGGGACGTCCAGATGATCGAGGACGTGTCGGTCTTCTCGCATCTGCCGCAGGTGCAGACGCTGATGGCCGAGGGCATCCATTCCTATCTGGTGGTGCCGCTCGTCACCGGCGGCGCGCTCATCGGCTCGCTGAACTTCGCGTCCGGGTCGTCCGGGCACTTTCCGGCGGAGCACCTGGCCATCGCCCGCGAGGTGGCCGTCCAGCTCGCCATCGTGATCGTGCAGGCGCGCCTGCACGAGCGGGTGCGGCGCCACGCCGAGGAGCTGGAGCTCCGGGTGGCGGAGCGGACGGCCGCGGCCGATCGCGCCAACCAGGCCAAGAGCGAGTTCCTCTCGCGCATGAGCCACGAGCTGCGCACGCCGCTGAACTCGATCCTCGGCTTCGGCCAGATCCTCGAGCTCGACGAGCTGCACGCCAAGCAGCGCGACTGCGTGGAGCAGATCCTCACCTCCGGCCGGCACCTGCTTGGACTCATCAACGAGGTGCTGGAGATCAGTCGGATCGAGGCCGGGCGCCTGCGACTGTCACTGGAGCCCGTGCGCGTCGCCGAGACCCTGCGCAGCGCGATGGACCTGGTGCGGCCGCTGGCGACGCCTCGCGGGATCGAGCTGCGGGCGGAGCTGCCGGACGAGCAGCGTCACGTGCTGGGCGATCGGCAGCGGCTGCAGCAGGTCCTGCTGAACCTCCTGGCAAACGCGGTGAAGTACAACCGGGACCACGGCCTGGTCACGGTGACGTGCGTGGACGTGCCGCCGGAGCGCCTGCAGATCGTGGTGACCGACACCGGCCCGGGCATCGGGCCCGAGGACCTGGCGCGGCTGTTCACGCCCTTCGAGCGCTTCGGCGCCGAGGGCAGCGACGTGGAGGGCAGCGGTCTCGGCCTGGCCCTGTCCAAGCACCTGGTCGATGCCATGAACGGGACGCTCGAGGCGGAGAGTGAGGTCGGTGTCGGGAGCAGGTTCGCGCTGGCGCTGCCGCTGGTGGAGGCGCCGGCCGTCGAGGTGATGCTGCCGGAGTCCCCGGTGCGGCGTCGTGCTCTACATCGAGGACAACCTCTCCAACTTTCGACTCGTCGAGCGCGTGCTGGAGCTGATGCCGGGCACGACCTT
>JBGPZN010000224.1:0-5944 GCA_041493815.1 Methylomirabilia bacterium | reverse complement strand
CGTCCACGGTGGCGACCTCCGAGCGGAACGCGCTCTTGGTGAACGTGACCGTGACCTCGGTCGCCTTCTTCGTGTAGACGATCTCCAGCAGGTGGGAGGTGTCCTTTCGCACCGCGACGTACATCTCCGTGTCGAGCGCGGTGGCGTCCACGGCGGCGGCCATCTGCACCCGGTAGGCGTAGTCGACGTGGCCCTTGACCGCGCGCTTGAACGAGCTGGTGGCCATCGACTTGATCTCCACCGAGGCCAGGCCGTCGCCCGTGTCGGCGATGCCGTCCACGTGGAGGGGGACGTAGAGCGCGGGCTCGGCCACCGCGAGCCAGAGGCCGCGCTTGTGCTCGGGAGTGTCCACGACGAGCGCGCGCAAGCCGCGACGGTGGAGCGCCACGGCCCCCGCCGCCTCGACATAGCCGGTCAGCGCGCCGCTCTCGAAGGCGTACCACGCGGCGTCCGCCTCCTTCACGCTGAGCGGCACCTTGAAGTGGAAGCGCTCCTCCTCCATGCCCCACTCGCCGGGGACGACGCGGCGGAACTCGCGGCGGACCATCTCGTGGATCATGTCCCCGAACCGGAACACGAGCTTGGCGCGCGCGGGCAACGGCTCCGGGGGATAGGCGTCGGGCCAGAGCATGTAGGCCGACTGGCGCGCGCACCGCCCCAGCCGCGAGCCCCGGATCGGGTTGCCCGTGCGCTCGTCAGGATCGGGCAGGTCGAGATCGCGGAGCACGCGGTCGACGAGCATGTTACGGGGTCTCGACGACGATCAGGATGGCGGCGCACGGGTCGGTCGGCATCACGAAGCGCTCGAGGAACAGGTGGCGCGCCCGCAGGGTCCGTAGCTGCGCGAGGCATACCGCCTGTTTGGCAGCGCGGGCCGCGTGGACCGCCGAAACGTGCTGGACGCCGAGGCCGATCACCAGCGCGCCCGCCAAGACCACGAGGGCGAGTTGTTGCGAGGGCCAGAGCCAGCGGGTGAGCTTCATCGCGCGCGTCCTCCCTCTTGTGGAGGCCGGGGTGGGCGGTCCCCCGGCGTCGGCGTTTCCCGGTTACTCGTCGAAGACCGGGCAGACGTCGCTGTCCGCGATGTGCTGGTACGGCCGCACCGGGTCGGGCACGTCGAACACGAGACCGCCCGCGCCGACGCCTTTCAGTAGCACGGCCCGCTGCCACCGCACCTGGAAGACGAGGCTGACGGTGTTGAAGCCCGTCGTGATTCCCAGCGTCAGGGGCCGGATCTGCACCTGCCCGACGTGGGGAACCACGATGACCGCCGTCCCGATGTCCCCGCGCATCTGCACGCACTGGTCGGCGCCGCCGGCGAGCACCGGCGTCGCGACCATCAGCACGGCCGCCCCGATCACTGCTGCTCCGATAAGTGTCTTCATGGCGCTTGCGTCTCCTGGGTGGGTGCTATGTGCGCTGCTCGCTCGGCCTTCGGCTTGCGCGGGCGCTTGACCTCCTCGATCGCCGCCACCTGCTCCTTGGCGTACTCCAGGGTCGCGGCGCACTGCCGCTTGCCCAGCGCGTCGAGCTCAGGACCCGTGAGCATCTTTTCGACGTGCTCGATCGCGCGCAGGGCCTCATCGCGGGCGCTCATCGTGTCTCCTCCTTGCACTCCGTCTGGGCGCCCGGGTACTTGGCCACGGTCGCCAATGCCGCCTCGTGGCAGGCGGCCTCGCTGGCGAACTCGGCCAGCCAACTCGCTTTCCAATTCGGCTGGTCGATCACCACCGTCAACCACCACGCCAGCAGCAGGACCAGCGCCCACGCGCTCATCCCGTCGCCTCGGCCGCCTTCGGGGGCCGCACCGGCACCGGCCCCGTGTCTCTGGCCATCCCGTGCGGCCTGAACACGTTATCCACGAAGTCCCACCGCCAAATTTGCCCGCTCGCGTCGAGCGCGTGCAGGAACGAGCCGCGGCCGGCGTTGACGGTGCAGATCGACACGAAGCGCGCGCCGTCGGTCACCTCGGCCGTGCTGTCCCGCGCGGGCCATGTGCGGATGAGGTGCGTGACGGCCCGGAGCTGGGCCCGCGCGATCAGCAGGCGGTCGCGCAGGTCGGCGTTTTCCGTGCGGAGCGTGCGCGCCGTCTTCATACCGGCGTCTCCCACTCCGAGCACTCCGAGCGCTTGGGCGTGGCGCGCAGCCCGCGGATGAACTCCACGTCCACGACGGCGCCGCTCTCGATCTCGTCGAAATGCTCGATGAGCCACACGTGGGCGTGCTGCATCGTGAGACTGTCCCAATCCTCGGGGTCGCACGTCCCCTGCCCGTTGCCGCCCGCGAGACGGATCAACTGGACGTAGGTCTGGGCCGGGCTATAGCCCGCGCGGAGCAGGAGGTAGCGATCCTGCGGGGTCACCGGCTCCAGCTTGACCGCTAGCGCCGGGATGAACGTCGCCGCGTCGCGGATCTCGACCATCTTGGGTGTCATCGTCCCTCCACTTCGGGCC
This sequence comes from Methylomirabilia bacterium, assembly GCA_041493815.1. GTDB lineage: Bacteria > Methylomirabilota > Methylomirabilia > Rokubacteriales > CSP1-6 > AR5. Next base: position 3,491 of record JBGPZN010000224.1, on the reverse strand, counting down.
GCGAATCCTGGCGGTCGCGCCACGCGCGGACGTCGGCCTCCTCAAGCGTGAACCCCTCGCGCGGGAGGGCACGGACGACCTCATCCTTAAAGCGTTGATAGCAGGCCGGGTGCCGCACCAAGTCGTCACCGGGGAAGACGCGCATCAAGATCGCGCGCGCCAACTCGGCCGGGCCGCTGCCGCCATAGCCCCACTCAAACCCCGTCGGGCTGTGGCGAGACTCGCGATCCGCTCCCGCCTCGCGCAGTCGCGGCAGCTCGAGCAAGTCCCCGTCGCAATACACCTCCGCGCCGTGGTCGTTGCGCCAACCTCGGAATCGCATCATCGTCCCTCCATCTCGGGTCGCGCGTCCTCGACGCAGCGCAGGCAGACCCAGCCGAGCGCCGCGAGCCACGTCAGCTCGTCGGGATGCGTGGGTCGCTTGCAGCGCGGGCATATCGTCTTGAGCGTGGCCAGCGCCTTCACGGCAGCAGGGCCACGCGGGCGAGCTCGCGCGCCTCGTTCAACTTGGCCATCGCGTCCTGCGAGCCGCCGTTGTCGGGATGCCGGAGCTTGGCCAGGCGCTTGTAGGCGACGTCGACCTCGACAATCGACGACACTCGCGAGTCGAGCTCGAGCAGGTCCCACCACTGTTCGACGTGGGCCGGGAGCGCCGCGTAGCCCGCGAACGCCTGCTCCAGCCGGCCGACGCCGTAGCGCTCGATCCGGCGCAGCGCGTCGATGTGCTGGGCCAGGGCGGCGATGTTGTCGGCCACCCGCAGCCAGCGGTCGCACGCGAGCACGACGTCCTTCTTCTTGAGCTCGAAGTAGACGGCGGCGCCGCGGTCCTCGGGGTCCGCGATGTCGCTGCGCGGCCAGCCGTCCAGCCGCAGGCGGACGTTCGTGCTCAGGATCTCCTCGGTGGTCCCCAGCAGCCGCAACTCGCGCGTCAGGCGCACGACCGACTCCCACGCCGACACCGGGGCGCCGCGGGCGCGGAACGGCGCCCGCCGGCGCTGATTGAAGGCCGTGCGCGGCCAGCCGCGGGGCCAGGCCAGCGGGAAGCGCGAGGCGTCCTGGTTCAAAACGCCGGCGACTCCGCGGCACCTGTGGCGAAGCCGCAGCCCTCCACCTCGGCCGGCGCCGGGGGATCCACCGCCGGCAACTCGCCCAGCACGACCTCCTCGACGGTCGCCGGCACCTCGCGCGCCCGCAGAATCTCCAGCAGGGCCTCCGGCGTCGGGGCCTTCCAGTAGTGGGAGCCGTCCCACGCGCCGAACTCCACTTCGGGGCGATGACGGCCATCCGCGTAGCAATGTCGCCACGCGGTGATGTCGACCTTGTAGGACTGCCCGGGCGGCACGATGCGGCCGGCCTCGTCGTAGAACTCGCGGAAGGTCATCATGACGTCCTCTTTCCAGCCGGCAGGAGCCGGAAACAGTTAGGACAGCGGTAGCGGCGCACGTGGACCACCTTGCGGGCGACCCAGCGATGGTCGCAGGCCCGACAGTGCATCCCGCGGCTCCGCGTGTCCGTCTTCATCCCCTCGGGACTGTCGCATGCTGCTGCTGCTGCTGTCAAGTCTTTCGCCGGCGGGGCCCCGGCGCGCGCGGGCGTCCGCCGAGCTGGCCGCTCTTGCGGACGGCCCGGCGCTTGGCCCTCGAGGTCTTCGAGCCGCCGGCGCGGCCCCGGCAGGCCATGCACACCTCCAGGCGCGGGCCGCCGCACGTCGGGCAGGCGCTCACGGCGTGCCGCCGGCCTTGCGGATGACGGCGCGCGCGTGGTCTCGGCGCTCGTTGTCGAACGGGTCCGCGCACAGCCGCTCCAGCGCCACCAGCAGCTCCGGCGCGGCCTCCAACAGCGCGCGCATCGCCTCGGCGGCGCGCTCGACGTCGCCCCAGGTCGCCCCGGTGGGGTACGGGGTAACCTTGAACACGCCGAGCAGCTCGGGGTGCGGCTCCACGGTCCACGTCGTGTAGGCGATCATGTGGCCAGCGCCAGCGCCAACAGGCCGCAGGTCAGGAGCGCCAGCACCAAGGCGATAAAACCGAGCACGCCGAGGTCGTCCGGTTCGGGCGCGGTCATCGCGTTCCGCCTTCCCGTGGCGGTAGCTCGCACGCCGGGCGCGGATCGCCAGGCTCACAGACCGCCGGCGCGGGCGGCGCGGGCCGGGCCGTGGCCGCGTGGCAGACCCAGCTCGCGACGCCCACGGCGGCGCCGAATACCATTTCCGGCGGCGAGGTCTGGCCCCACCACGCGCCGTCCGCGAAGTTACACCGCGGGTCGCCGGTCGCGCAGCCCGACAGCAGCACCGCGAGCGCGAGCGCCCGGGCCCTCATCGCGTCCGCCCCAACCGGGCCGCCCGCTGCTCGTCGTTTTCCACTTGCAGGATGTCGCCGCGCCGGAACACGCGCTTGCCGACGTCGCCGGCGAGCACTTGGCCGAGGAAGCTCGACACCAGCCACGTCCGCCCGAACGCCTGGATCCACGGGCGGCCGACGTCCGCGGGCGTGAGCTCATACCAATTCGCCGCCTCGGCCTGGGCCTTGGTCTTGAACGGGCCCGCGAGCGGCGTGAAGCCACACGCCGGCCGCTCCTCGACGAGCCACCAGCCGCCGACGGGGTAGCGCCGGGCGCTGCCGTTGGCGGGCCACTCGATCACGTGCCGCTCTGGCGGGGCGCCCATCACGGCACGACCACGCCTGTACGGCCGAAGTCATTGACTCGGCCGCTGGGCACCTTGACCATCAGGACGGCGCCTCGGGGGTCGCTTTGGAAGATCGCCGCCAGGCCGTGGCGGATGCAGAGCTGATTGACGCGGCGCTCAATCTGCGCCTCGCGGACGTAGATACGGGGCACCATGCCGTGGGTGGCGTGGTCCTCGCTCAAATAGGTGCCGTAGGCGCGGCACAGGCAGCCGCCGCCGTTGGCGTAGTCGCCTGGGCACGGCACGCGGTCGCGGTCGGCCGCCTCGCTGTTGCACTGGAGCTCGGCGATCCGCTGGAGCGCCGCGCCGGCGCGCAGGAGCGTGCGCGCCACGTCCACGGGGACGCCCTCGGCGCCCATGATCGACAGGAACTCGTCGCGGTCCCGCTGTCTCATAGCTGGTCCCCCTTGGCCTTGCGGATGAGTCCGCGCGTTTTGCGCATATCCTCGCGCACCGCCGCGTGCTCAGGCCCGCTGATACCACGTGATGCCGGTGCCCGTCAGTGTCGTGCCCATGTAGTACCCTCCCTACGCGCTACAGTATCCTAAGCGCGGTTAGGTTCAAGTCTCGTCGCGTCAATTCGCGCGGGGCGCCGTCGGAGCGTAGGGCGCCGCGTGGGCGGTAGGCGCCGGCGCGATACCTCAAGGCGCCAGCGGCCCAACGGTCCCCCTCCTACGCTTGGCGCGGCGAGCTCGTGCGCGCCGGGGAGCTGACGCGGCCGGCCGGCCTCGAGCAGGGCCAGCGAGCGAGCAGGACGCGCTACACGCCTCCAGGACGGGCGATCGCTCCCCAGCGAGGCCCGGCG
>JBGPZN010000242.1:0-5556 GCA_041493815.1 Methylomirabilia bacterium | reverse complement strand
TACGACGCCTGAGCGGTGAGAAGCAGGGTACAACGGACTACTTCGAAGCCGCCGCTCTCGCGCAGTCAGTTCTCCACGATACGGTCGGCGGGAGTCATCCGCTCATGACTGTCCTTGATAGCTCGGGCGCAGGTTCAGGCGGCCGAGACCAATCGGGACGGTACTCAAAAGCAACTGCAGCTCGCCATCGCTGCATTTCTTGCGGGAGCCGCTCTCGAGGATGCAATGCGACGGCTGTGTGATGCCCGTGGCATTCCATACGACGCCCAGCGAACCTCGCTATCAAAGTTGCAAGCGGCTCTGTTCCAACCGTCTAAGCAGATCGAGGTCATCTCGACATCTGAGAACAACGGCCGGCGCTGCGCGCCGCCGCTGATGCCGAGCGTTGAAGCGAACAGTAGGAGGAAGGCGGCCAGCGTGAGCGCTCTCGGAACGAGGGGTCGACGTGGCGATCTGGACCGAATCGCTCTGATCTCGGACATTCACGGGAACGTTCCTGCATTGCAGGCAGCGCTTCACGATATTACCCGACGAGGCATACAGCGGATTTTCTGTCTCGGGGATCTGGTTGGGAAAGGGCCTCATTCAGAGAGGGTTGTCGACATCTGCCAAGCCGTCTGTGAACGGACGATCAAGGGGAATTGGGATGACGCGCTGGCGACCGCGGAGACGGATAACCCGACGCTCCAGTGGCATCAACGACGCCTCGGCAGCACGCGACTGGCATTTCTCAAGGATCTTCCGAACACCATTGAGTTCGTGATGAGCGGCAAACAGGTCCGGTTGTTCCATGCATCACAGAAGAGCGTTCACTATCGCGTGCGGCAGCCGGACCCCGTCGAGAAGCTCCTGGCCATGTTTGACAACACGGACTTCACCGGACACATGTGTACCCCGGACGTCGTCGGGTATGGAGATATCCATGAGGCGTATGTTCGGAGTTTTCCTGGCAAGACGCTGTTCAACGTCGGAAGCGTCGGGAACCCTCACGACACGCCACAAGCCGCGTACGGCATCTTGGAAGGCGCCTATGACGGCGAAGCGGAGGACTGTCTCTCGATCCACCTGGTTCGCGTCCCGTACGACATCGAGCTCGCGATACGACAAGCCCAGGACGAGAAGATGCCGAGCCTTGAACCGTACGCGCACGAACTCCGCACGGCTCAGTACCGGGGACCCGCCGAATACGCCAAGGAGCGGGAAGCGCTGAAGAAGGCACACGGAGTCGATGAAGCCTGACATCGCGTTCGGCGCCACCCGCTCGGTGACCGTCGCGATCGACGACGACTCGAGCCTGTCGGGGTATCGCGGGGTGCCACGGCTTGGCCGCGGCGCCCCGAGCGACTGGGGGGTTGGGGACCATTTCGGGGCCCCATATATGACGTGATGCTGCCGCTGGTGCTGTTGCCCGCGCTGCTGTGCGACGCGGAGCTGTATCGCGCCCAGGCCGTCGCCCTCGCCGATCTCGCCGATCCACTGAGCTTCTCGGCATCCGGGCCGACGCTGGCCGAGTCCGCTCAGGCGGTGCTACGTCAGGCGCCGCCGCGCTTCACGCTCGCCGGCACCTCGGCCGGAGGTAGTCTCGCGCTGGAGATTGTGGCGCGCGCGCCGGAGCGCGTGGCGGGACTGTGGCTCATGGGCGCCAACCCGGGTGCCAGCGCCGACCCGGCCGGCGCGCGGCGGCTCAACGAGCGGGTGCGAGCCGGTGCGTTCACGGCGGTCGTCGAAGAGCTGACGGTGCGCGCGATCTACGGCGACGGGCCGCGCGCAGCCGAGGCCACCGAGACGTTCCGCCGCATGGCCCATCGCGCGGGCCCCGAGACCTTCCTCCGCCACAACGAGGCGCTGATCGCCCGCGAGGATCGGTGGAGCGAGCTCACCCGGCTTGCGGTGCCCACGCTGCTGCTCTGGGGTCGCCACGACCAGTTCGCCAGCGTCGAGCGCGCCCACGAGATCGCCGCCCGCATCCCCTCCGCCCGATTGGTCGTCCTGGAGGACTGCGGCCATCTGCCGACGCTCGAGCAACCCGACGCGTGCGTTCGCGCTGCACGTGAGTGGCTGGGCCACTGTGGCGTCGGTTGACACACTTCGAGCGCCGGCTTTGCCGGCGCGATCCGATCCTGGGGGAGGCTTCGGAGAGGGCCGTCGAGGCCCCCGCCGATTTACTCAGCGCGGCGAGATGACGACGGCGAGCCCGCGCGAGCGCAGCGCCTGATCGATGGCCACGCGGCGGCGGTCGGCGGCGCGCCGCTCGACCGAGGCGCTGCCCTCGGGCCGCTCTGCGCCGTGGCGGCGATCGAGCACGACCTGGACGTTGGGGTCGTCCGCGAACTTGGCCTTCAGATACTCGTAGAGGTTCACGTTCGGCTTCGCCACGATGACCAGGTGCCCCAGCGCGCGCAGCTCGGGCTCGGTGCGGTCCAGCCAGCTGCGCATGCCGAGGTCGGAGAAGAGCACGACGGCCGTGGCCAGGTGGGCCTCGGCCTCCAGCACCTGCCCGCCGCGCCGGTGGAGCTGACCCAGTCCCAGATGAGCGCGGGCCAGCAGGGGCCGCAGCCCGAGCTCGTCGGCGATGCTGATGGCCGTGGCGTACCGCTCGGTGGCCGTGGTCAGCAGCGGCGGCTCCTGGGCGGCGGCGACGTCGCCGAGCAGCCGGAGCGCGGCGGCCTCGTGGCCACGCTCGCCGTGCGCGCGCGCCAGCTCCAGCGCGCGCTCGCCGATCTCGGCGGCGCGCACCGCATCGCCGGTGGTCAGGAACCCCTCGCCGAGCAGCGTCGCCCAGCGCGACAGGTAGGCCTTGATGCCGACCTCGTCGGAGAGCCGCACGCCCTCCTCGAGCAGCGACAGCCCGTCCTCCTTGCGATCGAGCGTGACCATGCACTGGCCCAGCAGCGCGGCCGGGATGGCCTGCCACACGGTGAGGTTGGCGTCGCGGCAGATCGACAGCGCGCGGGCCAGGGGGCCGACCGCGCGCTCGAGCTGGCCGCGCAGGACGCTCACCTGTCCCGCCAGCGTCAGCGCGATGGCCTCGCTGTACGGATGGTGCCGGGCCTCGGCCTCGGTACGCGCGCGGTCGGCCCACGTCTCGGCCGCGTCGAACTCGCCGAGGTCGGCCAGCGCGAAGGCCAGCCACGCGCACGTCGAGACGTAGGCGGTGATGGCGTTGGCGCTCGGATCGCGCGCGACCGCGCTGGCCAGCGCCTCGGCGCTGTCCTGCAGCGCGCGCACCGCCTGCCGCCCCTGGCCCAGCGCATGGAAGGCGTGGCCCATGTAGCGTCGCGCGATGGAGACCAGCACGCGATCGCCCAGGTGCTCGGCGATGCCCAGGCACCGCTCGCCGTACTCCAGCGCCCGGGTCGGCTCGCCCCGCAGGTAGTAGTAGTTGATCAGGTACGAATAGGCGCGCGCCTGGCGCGCCTCGTCGCCGATCTGCGCGGCCATCGTGGCCGCTTCCTCCGAGAGCCGATGGATGTCCTCCAGCCGCCCGAGCTGCAGCAGCGGCGGCCGCAGGTCCAGCCGCACGTCGATCGCCTGCGCGAACGTCTCGTGGCTCTCGGCCAGGTGGCCCAGCGCGGCGAGCGCCTGCTCGAGGAAGGTCACCGCCTCGCGGTTGGCGGAGCGCGACGTCGCCTTGGCCGCCGCCTCTTGTAGATAGGCGACCGCCTCGAACCACAGCTCGGCGCCGAGCGCGTGGTGGGCGAGGCGCTCGACGTGCTCGGTCCGGCGATCGGAATAGAGCGCCTCCAGCGCGTCCACGATGCGCGCGTGCAGGCTGCGGCGCTGCTCCTTGAGCAGCGAGGAGTAGACCACGTCGTGGGTGAGGCTGTGCCGGAACGAGTAGGAGAGGTCCGGGTACAGGCTCGTCGTGCGCAGGAACTGCGCCTCCTCCAGATCGGCCAGGTTGCCCATGAGCTGATCGGCCGGCACCACGGCCACCGCCTGCAGCAGCGAGAACGGCAGGTCCTTGCCGATGACCGAGCTGGCCTGCAGGAACGACTTGCGGTCGTCGGGCAGCCGGTCGATGCGCGCGGCCAGCACCGCCTGCACGCGGTCGGGGATCTGCACGCTGGCCAGCGGCTTGGCCAGCCGGTAGGCGCCGGGGTCGCCGACCAGGACCTCGTTCTCGATGAGCGTGCGCACGCTCTCCTCGAGAAAGAGCGCGTTGCCCCCGGTGCGCTCGACGAGCAGCCGGGCCACCGGCTGCAGATCCGCCATGGGCCCCAGCACTTCCTCCAGCAGCGCCTCGGCGCTGCCGGTGGACAGCGGCTCCAGCCGGATCTCGCCGCCGTGCGGGCGCTCGCGCCACGCGGGCCGGTACTCGGAGCGATAGCTGGCCAGCAGGAGCACGCGGGCCTCGGCGATCTCGTCGACGAGCACGTCGACCAGCTCCACCGTCTCCGAGTCCGCCCAGTGCAGGTTCTCGACGACCACCAGGACCGGCCGCTGCTCGGCTTCGCGCAGCACGATGCGCGTCACCGCGGCGAAGATGCGCCGCCGCCGCTCGGCCGGCTCCAGCGACTCCCAGTCCGGGTCCTCGGTCGGGATGTTGCCCAGCGCCAGGATCGGCGCCACCGCCCAGTGCATCTGGGCGTCGAGCTCGAGCGTACGAGTAGTGACCTTGCTGCGGATGGCAGCGACGTCGTCGGTGGGCTCGATCTGGAAGTACGCCTGCAGCATGGTGGTGATGGGCGCGTAGGGCGTGGCCTTCGTGTAGGAGATGGACGGCGCCTCCAGCAGCAGCCAGCCCTGCGTGCGGTGCGAGCGGGTGAACTCCCACATCAGGCGCGACTTGCCGATGCCGGCCTCGCCGACCATCCCGACGCCTTGCCCGTGGCCGGCGGCCGCGCGATCGAGGAGGCGGTCGAGGTGGCCCAGCTCCTCGTCGCGGCCGAGGAACCGGGTGAGGGCGCTCGTCGTCGCCTGCAGACGCGAGGCGGGCGTGGCGCCGCGCAGCTCGAAGACCTCGACCGGCAGCTTGAGGCCCTTGATGGGCACGGGCCCGTGCGAGGTGACCTCGATGTAGCGGTCGGCCAGGCGGCGCGTCGCCTCGCTGATGAGCGTGGTGCCGGGGCGGGCGAGCTGCTCCATTCGCGCGGCCAGGTGGGTTGTCTGCCCGACCGCCGTGTACTCGACGTTGAGGTCGCTGCCGATCGAGCGCACGACCACGTCGCCGGAGTTGATGCCCACGCGGATCTGCACGTCGACGCCCTGGCGCCGGCGCAGGTCGTCGGCGTACAGGGCGACCGAGCTGTGCATGCGCAGCGCGGCGTAGCACGCGCGCATGGCGTGGTCCTCGTGGGCGACGGGCGCCCCGAACAGGGCCATGATGCCGTCGCCCATCACCTGGTTGACGGTGCCCTCGAAGCGGTGGACGGCCTCCATGAGCCGCTCGATCACGTCGTCGAGCAGCGCCCGGGCGTCCTCGGGATCGCGGTCGGCCATGAGCTCCAGCGAGCCCTTGAGATCGGCGAACAGGACGGTGACCTTCTTGCGCTCGCCGGGCAGGGAGGCGCGCGCGGTGAGGATCTTGCGAGCGAGGTGACTGGGCGTGTAGGC
>JBGPZN010000491.1:0-2882 GCA_041493815.1 Methylomirabilia bacterium | reverse complement strand
GGCGCCGGCGCTGGCCCGCATCCGCGCCGCCTGCCGCAACCTGCTGGGCGCGCTCGCGCGCCCGGCCGACCTGCTCGACACCGCGCTCGCCGACGGGCAAGCGCCCGGCGTCATCGCTGATCGCGTCGCCGCCGCCGTCCTGCCCGACAGCGACCTTCGCCAGAGCCTGCTCGAGACCCCCGACGTCACCGCTCGCGTCACCCGGGTCGCCGCCGCGCTGGAATCCCTCGTCCGCGAGCTGAAGGGCGGGCGCGAGTGACCGCCGCCGCCCGCCGGCGCCCCGGCGTCACCCGCCTGCTCGTCTCTCTGCTCGCCCTGCTCGTCACCGCCGGTGCCGTCGAGGCGCGGGCGTGGTCGTGGCTGGGGGTGCGGATTCGCGACATGAGCGAGCAGGAGATGGACGAGCTGGCGGGGCGGCACGGGATTGGCGAGGGCTTCGGCGTCGTGATCGTGGACGTGATGGAGGACACGCCGGCTTCACGGGCGGGGATGCGGCCGGGGGACATCGTGGTGGCGCTCGAGGGACGGCCGGTGACGGACACGCGATTGCTCCAGCGGTTGATCGCCCGGTCACCGGTCGACGGCGACGTCCGCCTGACGATCCTGCGCAAGGACGGGCGGAAGGCGCTGCCGGTGCGGCTGATGGCCATGCCGCGCCCGGTCGCCGGGGACCGCATCGCCGCCGAGTTTGGTTTCGTCCTGCGAGAGGCGGACGCCCCGACCGGCCAAGCCGCACCGCACCCGTCGAGCGTGCCCGCGGTCACGTTCATCGCTCGAGGCAGTGCCGCCGAGAAGGCCGGGCTCGAGGTCGGTGACGTCATCGAGCGTGTCAACGACCTCGCCGTGGCGACTCGCGACGCCGCGCGGGAGGCGCTCGGCGACCTCGGGCTGGAGCGGCCGCTGAAGCTGACCGTCCGGCGCGCCGGCGAGCCCGTGAGTCTGACGCTGCCGGTCCCCGACAGTCGCCCGTAACCTTGACAAGGCCGCGCCGTCGCGGGTAGCTTTCTCGTGGTCCGACCACGGACCCCACGGACCGACGGCATCCACTTTCCTCAGTGAGGAGGACGCGCTACATGAACACTCCGCAAGCAACCACCGAAGCGTCGCGTCGCAGGTTCCTGACGGGCGCCGCAGTGGCGGCGACGGGCGCCGCGGCCCTGGGCTTCCCGATGGTCGCCAAGGCCCAGGGGCCGATCTCGATGCGCTGGCAGAGTACCTGGCCGCAGAAGGACATCTTCCACGAGTACGCGCTCGACTTCGCCAAGAAGGTCAACGACATGACCGGCGGCGACCTCAAGATCGAGGTGCTGCCGGCCGGCGCGGTGGTGCCGGCCTTCGGCCTGCTCGACGCCGTGTCCAAGGGCACGCTCGACGGCGGCCACGGCGTGCTCGTCTATCACTACGGCAAGCAGACCGCGCTCGCTCTGTGGGGCTCGGGCCCAGCCTACGGCATGGACGCCAACATGCTGCTGTCCTGGCACAAGTACGGCGGCGGCAAGCAGCTGCTGAACAAGCTCTACGCCTCGATCGGCGCCAACGTCGTGTCGTTCCCGTACGGCCCGATGCCGACCCAGCCGCTCGGGTGGTTCAAGAAGGCGATCACCAAGAGCGACGACTTCAAGGGGCTCAAGTTCCGCACGGTCGGCATCTCGATCGACGTGTTCCAGGGCCTCGGCGCCGCCGTGAACGCGCTGTCGGGCGCCGAGATCGTGCCGGCGCTGGACCGCGGCCTGCTCGACGCCGCCGAGTTCAACAACGCGACCTCGGATCGCATCCTCGGCTTCGCCGACGTCTCCAAGATCTGCATGCTGCAGAGCTACCACCAGAACGCCGAGCAGTTCGAGATCACCTTCAACAAGGCCAAGTTCGACGCGCTGCCCGACAAGATGAAGGCCATCATCGAGAACGCGGTCGAGGCGGCCTCGGCCGACATGTCGTGGAAGGCGGTCGACCGCTACTCGAAGGACTACATCGAGCTGCAGACCAAGGACAAGGTGCGCTTCTACAAGACGCCGGACTCGGTGCTGCAGAAGCAGCTGGAGATCTACGACACCGTCGCCGACAAGAAGGCCTCCGACAACCCGATGTTCAAGGAGATCATCGAGTCGCAGAAGGCCTTCGCGGCCCGGACGGTGAAGTGGGACCTTGACACCAACGTCAGCCGGCGGATGGCCTACAACCACTACTTCGCGAAGCCGGCCGCCAAGAAGAGCTAGCCGCTCCGTGACCGAGCCGCCTCGTCCTCCCCGCCGTCCGGCGCCTGCCGGACGGTGGAGCGGAGGGTCCTGCTGATGAGCGCCACGCGCTTCATCCACGTCGTCGACGAGCTGAGCTACTGGTCCGGCAAACTCTTCGCGTGGCTGATCGTCGCCCTGACGTTCGTCGTCTCGATCGAGGTCTTCAAGCGCTACATCCTCAACGCCCCGACGGCGTGGATCTACGACCTCAACAGCATGCTGTACGGCACGCTGTTCATGATGTGCGGGGCCTACACGCTGGCCCAGGCCGGCCACGTGCGCGCCGACTTCGTCTACATCTACATGAAGCCGCGCGGGCAGGCGGCGCTGGACCTCATCCTCTACTTCCTGTTCTTCATCCCGTGCATGGTCGGCCTCATCTACGCCGGCGGCGGCTTCGCCGCCGACTCCTGGCGCATCGGCGAGCACTCCACGGTCACCGCCGAGGGGCCGCCCGTCTATCACTTCAAGACGGTGATCCCGGTCGCCGGCGCGCTGGTCATGCTGCAAGGTCTGGCCGAGATCGTCCGCTGCGTCGTCTGCCTGCGCACGGGCGCGTGGCCGCCGCGCCTCGAGGACGTCGAGGAGATCGACGTCATCGACACCCAGCTCGGCCACAGCCAGTACGTGGACGAGGAGTCGCGC
>JBGPZN010000235.1:0-5705 GCA_041493815.1 Methylomirabilia bacterium | reverse complement strand
GCACTGCTTGCCACGCTTCTCCTCGCGGTCCGCGCCTTCGTGTCGGGACCATCGGGGCGACGGCGCCTGTTGTCGTTCGCGGCCTGGCTCGCGGTGATCGGAGGCGTCTTCACGGCGGGGGTCGGCCTGCCTCACGTTTCGGTCGCAGCGCGCTCGCCCGACGGCACGGCAGTCGCCGAGGTGTACGAGACCGATTGGCTCGTCGATCGCCACTTTCGGGTACGAGTGAAGACGTTGTGGCTCGGCGTCATCCCCCTCCGGCGTGTCGTGTTCCACTCGCCGGATGAGGGCGCGCGCGGCGGTGAGCGGCTCGTGTGGTCGCGGGACGGACGCTACGTGCTCCTGCTCGGCCCGCGTCTCTTCGGCACCCCTGACGCCTGCCTCGCCTCCGGTGAAGTGCTCTACCTCCTCGTCGACACCGGGACCTGGGCGGTCGTCTCCAATTCTTCCCGCCCACTCCTCCCGCGCTTCTCGCTCCAGGACCTCGCGGGTCTCGACTTCGGCGTGGAGTTGCGGCCGGGCACATACGCCCGGCAGTTGCACCGGTGCGTGTCCCCGGCGGCGTCGTGAGCCTCCGGCAACGTCAGCCGTCGCGGGTGGGGCAAGACCCTATCGCCAGAGCTGGGCCGACGCCAGCCGCGCGCCCTCGGCCATCGACTTGAACTTCGCCCACGCGATCTCCGGCTCGACCTGCAGCGTGGTGCGGGCGAAGGTCGCGAAGCCGCAGTCGGTGCCGGCGATGACGCGCTCGCGGCCGACGATCTCGGCGTAACGGACGAGGCGCTGGGCGACGAGCTCCGGGTGCTCGATGAAGTTGGTGGTGGAGTCGAGCACGCCGGGGATGATCAGCCGATCGTCGGGCAGCTTCACCTCGCGGAACACGATCCACTCGTGCTCGTGCCGTGGGTTGGCGCCCTCGAAGGACAGCGCCTGGGGCCGGGCCTTGAGCGCGATCCTCAGGATCTCGCGCAGCGGGATGTCGCGGTGGTGCGGGCCCTCGTAGTTGCCCCAGCACAGGTGCAGGCGCAGGCGGTCGGGCGGGATGTCGCGCAGCGCGTGGTTGAGCGCCTCGACGTTGGCCTCGGCGATCTTGCAGAACTCCGCGTTACTCAGCTCCGGGAAGGCCAGGTGCCGGCTCATCGCCAGGTCGGGACAATCGACTTGCAGCACGAACCCCGCGCGGTGGATGGCGTCGTACTCCTCCTTCATGACGTCGACCAACCGCGCCAGGTAGGCCTCCCGGCTCGGATAGTGATCGTTGCGCAGGAAGTGGGCGATGACGCCCGGGGAGGCGGCCGTCATGAACGCCTCGGTCGGCTGCACGCCCTGCAGCGCGCCGCGCAGGTTGGCGACGTCCTTCTGCACGGCGGTCCGGTCCGTCCACTCGATGGGGCCGTTGCAGGCGGGGCGCGAGATGGTCGAGCGCCGCTCGGAACGTGCGGCCGCCTCGGGGAAGTCGGCCCAGTCGGCGCGCGTCGGCACCGCGGCCTGGCCGCCGAAGCCGGTGAGGCGGTGGCGGACGTAGGTCGAGTAGCCGACCTTGCCCTGCTCGCCGTCGTTGACGATGTCCACGCCGGCCTCGACCTGCTGCCTGACGATGTCGCCGACCGCCCGCCGCACCCGGGCCTCGAGGGCGGCGGGGTCGGGCAGGGTCCCGGCGTCCAGGGTCTCCAGCATCGTCGTCAGATCCCCGGCGCGTGGCAGGCTGCCAGTGTGGGTGGTGAGAATGCGGTCGGTGCTCCGCTTCATCGCGTGGCCCTCCCTCGTGTGTGCTGGCCCCGAATGGTATCCTGCGACGGCCGATGGTCAAGGTCCTCACGTTTCTGAAGCGGAAGCCCGGGATGGCGGTCGAGGAATTCCAGCAGTACTGGCTGCGGCGCCACCCCGCGGTCGTCACGCGGCTGCCCGGCGTGCGTCGCTACGTGCAGTCGCACACGCTCGCCTCCGCGTACCGCAAGGGCGAGCCCCCCTGGGACGGCATCGCCGAGGTGTGGGCGGAGGACACCGACGCCCTGCGCGGCATGACCCGCAGCCCCGAGCACGCCCACGTGCAGGCGGACGAGGCGAACTTCATCGACCGCTCCACGATGGGCGTGGTCATCACCGAGGAGCACGTCCTCGCCGACGGTGCGCCCGGCCCCGACGCGGTGAAGGGCGTGGAGTTCCTCACGCGGCGGTCGGGGACCTCGGTCGACGACTTCCAGCAGCACTGGCGCGTGCGGCACGCTCCGATCCTCACGACGATTCCCGGGCTGCGCCGCTGCGTGCTGAGCGCCACCCGCCGCTCGGCCTACACGGCGGGGCGCGCGCCCGCCTACGACGGGGCCACGCTGATGTGGTTCGACTCGCCTGACGCCCTGCGGGCCGCCGCCGGCTCGGCCGCGTACGCGGAGGCCGTGGCCGACCGCGCGCACTTTCTCATCCCGGGTGCGCCGCCCTTCATCGTCACTCGCGAACACGTCATCACCGGCTGAGGAGGTCACCGTGAGCAACCGTGCGGTCGTCGTCGATCCCGAAGCGCCGGGCCGGCTCGTCATCCGACCCGTGCCGGATCCCGTTCCCGATCGGGGCGAGGCCGTCGTGCGCCTGAAGGCGCTCTCGCTCAACCGCGGCGAGGTGCGGCGCTCGGGCATGGCCGCGGCCGGCTGGCGGCCGGGCTGGGACCTGGCCGGCACCGTCGAGCGCGTCGCCGCCGACGGCTCGGGGCCACGCGCCGGGGCCCGCGTGGTCGGGATGCTGGGTGAAGGCGCGTGGGCCGAGCGGGTGGCGGTGCCGACGCACGCGCTCGCCGAGCTCCCCGACAAGGTGACGTTCTCGCAGGCGGCGACGTTCCCGGTGGCGGGGCTGACGGCGCTCTATGCGCTGGCCAAGCGCGGGCCACTGCTCGCGCGGCGCGTGCTCGTCACCGGCGCCACCGGCGGCGTCGGCGACTTCGCGGTGCAGCTCGCGCGGCTGGGCGGCGCTCAGGTGACGGCAGCCGTGCGGCGCGCCGAGCAGAGCGCGATGGTGCGCCAGGCCGGGGCCCACGAGGTCGTGGTGGGCGAGGAGATTCCGGCGACGCCGAAGTACGATCTCGTGATCGAGTCGGTCGGCGGCCGCACGCTGGGCACAGCGCTGGCGGCGCTCGAGCGCGGCGGCGTGTGCGTCACGCTCGGGGTCTCCGCGTCGGCCGAGGTCACGTTCGACACCCGGACGTTCTTCGTCGGCGGGCGTACCACGCTCTACGGCTTTTATCTCTTCGTCGAGCTCGGCAACGAGCCGGCCGGCCAGGGGCTGCGGCGCATCGCCGATCTCGTGGCGGCCGGACAGGTCTCGCCGCGCATCAGCCTCGAGCGGCCATGGGCGGAGATCGGGCAGGTCGCGCAGGATCTCATGGCCCGGCGATTCCCGGGCAAGGCCGTGCTCACGCTCGACTGATGCGCCCGGGGGCCATGTCGAGGCTCCTCACTCAACGAGCGCCCAAGCGCTCGGCGTCGACGGTGACGCGCAGGAAGGCGATGCACATCTCGTCAGTGGTGCCCTCACCCCAGCCCACGGCGCGGGGTGGCGTGATCGGGTTGCGCTTGTTCGCGGGCGAGTTGTCGTAGATTGCCGCGACGTCGATGCGGGTGCCGCCCGGCAGTGGCACCGGCTGCGTGAACGTGTACGAGCCCTGCCAGTGGAAATCCCAGTCGTCGATGTAGATCAACGGCCGCGTGCTGCCGTCGGGATAGGTGGCCGTGACCTTCATCTCACGCCCGAGCAAGTGCATGTGGGGGGAGATGGCGACCGCGTGCAGGTTCCAGCTCGGCGGCAGCGTGAAGGAAGCGGTCACGTCGTGACGGGCGGCGCCGGCCGGGATCGTGAAGCCCTGGTTGAGGATGGGGATGACGCGCACGCGCTTGTCGATCGGTCGCCGGGCGAAGTGCAGGCCGAGCCGGGTCCGGTCCATCTCGGTGCCGGTGCCACGATAGTGGTAGTGGACCTGCACGACCACGCGGGCGCCCGCGGGAAGCAGCATGCCGACGCCGTCCGGCATCACGTGCGGGCGCGCGCCCGGGGCCCAGCCCCCGAGCCCGCCGCGCGGCGCGAATCCCGGCCCGCCGAAGCACGAGTAGCCGGGGCCGGGATCGGCGTCGTCGAGGGCGACGGACGCGCCCGACGTGTCGAGATAGGTGAGGACGTGGTGGACGATACGGCGGTTGCCCGGGACGACCTCGACGGCCGAGACCCAGCGATCCTTCGCGAAGGCGGTGGGGATGGTGAAGCAGCGGTAGAGATCGTGATCGCGGGTGGTGACGGGGAAGTCCAGCGCCGGCTCCAGCACCAGGTCGGGGGCGCCGAGGGTCCACGTCCCCGGCAACTCGCGCGGCGGCGGCAGGTCGCGCGGATCGCCCTCCGGCGCGCCGGCGGCGACCCAGCGCTCGATGAGCGCGATGTCGGCGTCGGGGAGTCGGCGCGGGTCGAGGAAGTCGCCGAAGCCCGGCACCGGCTTCCACGGGGGCATCTTCCGCGTCTGGGTGACGCGGCGGATCTTCTGGCGCTGGGCGTACGCGTCGGCGTAGGTCGTGAGCGAGAAGGGCGCGATCTCGCCCGGGCGGTGACACGTCTGGCAGTGCGACTGGAGGACGCGCACGATCTCGTTGCTGAACGTCACCGGCTCGGTGCCGGTCGAGTCGGCGCTGGCGACCAGCGCCACCACCAGCGCCACCCCGGTGGCGAGCCCCGCGAGCCTGACGGCGCCCACGGTCACCGGTCCAGGACCCAGCCGTACTGGGTCAGGCTGGGCGCGGGTCCCTCGTCGCGGTACGCCGCCCGCAGGCGCGAGACGTAGTCGCCGGGCACGGGGTTGCGATGCGCCGCCGGATCGACGCCGAAGAGCCGAGCCGCGTTCAGTCCGAGGATCCGGGCCTTGGCCTCCGGCGTGAGCGCCGCGTAGCCGAAGCGCGCCGTCAGGGCCTCGGGCATCGTGAAGCGGCGCAGCGCTTCGATCTGCCAGCGCGGCGAGCCCCACCAGATCGAATCGGTGCCCCACAGCACGTGGTCGTCGCCGAGGTGCTGCACGAGCATGCCGAGGATGTGGCCGCAGAGCAGGGGCGAGGTGATCACGGTCATGCCGAACGTGGAGCCGAGCTCGGCGTAGACGTTCGTCAGCTTCGGGTTGCGCCGGCGGATGTCGCAGAGATCGCTCACCCAGTCCACTCGCGCCGACCGCTGGAAGCCGTCGCGGGCAGCCTCGAGACCCGACTCCAGCGAGCGGAAGCCCGCGTGATAGACGATGAAGTTCAGGTCGGGGAAGTCGCGAGCGGCCCGCTCGAGGTCGCCCGGGTGCCAGTCGTCGTGAGGCGTTCCCGCGAAGGGCAGGCCCTTGTGAAGGCAGATGTGCCGGACGCCGAGCCGGCGCGCCGTCTCGAGCATCGGATACGCGAGCTTGTCGTCGTCCACGCGCCACGGGCGCGGCGGGGTGCCGAAGGCGGCGCCCGTGTACCCCTTCCACGCGTCCACGCGGAGATCAGCGGCCTGACGCCGCATCTCGTCGAGGTCGGCTGGGCCCTTGTTGGGGCTGATGAGCCCGTGGGCCAGCATGCGCTGGGAGGCGGCCAGGCGGTTCAGGATCTCGCGCGTCGCCGCCATCTTGGTGGGCGGCAGGATGTTACCGGCCTCGGTGGCGGACGGGATGCCGCTGATCATTGCCACCGTCGTATCGCTGTCCAGGAACACCTCCT
>JBGPZN010000346.1:0-4071 GCA_041493815.1 Methylomirabilia bacterium | reverse complement strand
TGGCCATGCGTCCCGCCGAGGCCGCCGACCTGCGCGTCAACGCGAGCACCAGGCCGCAGGCGCCGCCGCCGGCGCGGACGCCGTCGGTCCAGCGCAGCGGCGATCCGGGAATCGAGCGCTTCGACGACCGCGGCCGTGACCACGGCCATCGGCCCGGCCATCAGCGACCCGTCATCATCATCCCCCAGACCGTGTTCGTGACGCCGAACCGCTGCTGGCAGCCCGGCTACTGGACGTACCAGTTCGTGCCGCAGTCCTACTCGTACAGCACCTGGGTGGCCGGCCAGTGGTCGCCGGACGGCCTGTGGATCGACGGGCACTACGCGCCCAGCGTCTACAACACCGGTTACTACCAGCCGCTCTGGGTCGAGGGCTACTACTGCTAGAGCGACCCCAGCTCGGCCGTCATATCTCGGTGTAAACGAGGAGCAGGACGGCGATCAGGGCAAGGAGAGCGGGCCAGGCCCGGGCCAGCGCGGTGCGGCCGACCTCGGTGCGTTGCGCGAGGAAGAGGGCGGCGCCACCGGTCACGGCGGCGGCACCCATCGCCGCGTGGTGCAGGAACATCCGGTCCAGATGAACGCCGCCGTGATGGCTGTGCACGAACATCGTGGCGCCGCCCAGCAGCGCCAGCGTCGGGACCACCGCGCGCCACCGCGACGAGCGTAGCCGGCCGGCGCGACGCAGCATCTCCACGACGCCGATCACCATCGGGATCGCCGCCAGGGCCTTGTGCTGGACGACGAGCGCGTCGGCCAGCGCGTCGGCGGGCGTCCCCGGGCCGAGCGGCCACGCCTCCGGATCGACGCTCAGGAACAGGTAGACGCTGAAGGCCATCCACAGGGGCGCCGAGACCGCCGACCACGGGAACCGCCGCGGGCGTCGAGTCTCCCACCAGGTGGCCAGGGCGATGACCAGCAGCAGCGTTCCGGCCACGTGGTGGTTGAGCGTGGAGTAGGCCGCCTCGGCGGCGGTGCGGTCGTGGCGGTGGCTGTCGGCGGTCCCGCCCCACGGCGCCAGCGCCGCGTTGTCGAGGGCGAACGGCCCGGCCGGATTGTCGATCCACGCCCACACGTGGGCAACCGCCAGCGCCGGGTGCCACAGCACGAACGGCGCACCGCTGGCCGGATGCCGGAGCGGACACTCCGCCGCGCGCGCCGCTGCCCACTCGCGGTCGTCACGGTAGTGGCACGACGCCTCGTGGTGGTGCCAGGCCTCGCCCGGGATGGGGCCGGCCTTCGGCGGCGCCGCCAGCGCGTACTCGACGCCGGCCAGCCGGAAGACCCCGGAGCGCTCGACGTAGAGCAGCACCGGGGGCCGCGCCAGGTCGAGGCCGAGGGTCGCCGCCAGCAGCTGCGCGCGCGGGTTGACGAAGTGGATGCCGTGACGCGCCTGCATGCCGCCCGCCTGCACGAAGCCATTGGCGCGCGCGTTGACGACGTCGAGGTAGCGCACGGTGTGGCGGCGCACCTCGGCAACGACGCTGTCGTCCGGCGACGCCCCCGCGGCGAGGCCGGCGAGCATCCCGCCGACGACCGTGAGCACGGCCGCCGCCCGCCACCGGTGTCCGGTCACGTGTGTGATAGTACCTGCGATAATACGCGGGCCCCATGAGCGCCCTGCTGACGACCGACGGCCTCATCGCCCTCCTGACGCTGACGGCGCTCGAGATCGTCCTGGGCGTCGACAACCTCGTCTTCATCTCGATCATCAGCGGCAAGCTGCCGGCGGCGCAGCAGCCGCTGGCCCGCCGGATCGGCCTGCTCCTCGCGCTGGTCACCCGCGTGGCCCTGCTGTTCGCGCTCTCGTGGCTGATGGGGCTGACCCGGCCACTCTTTCAAATCCCGCTCGGCGGCGAGATCTCCGGTCGCGACCTGATCCTACTGGTCGGGGGCCTCTTCCTCATCGCCAAGGCCACCTGGGAGATCTACGACAAGGTCGAGCTGGGCGAAGAGGCCGGACACGCGACCGGAGGCGGCCGGCGCGGCTTCGCATCGGTGGTCATGCAGATCATGGTGCTGGACATCGTGTTCTCGCTGGACTCGGTCATCACCGCCGTCGGCATGGTGAACAACCTGGCGATCATGGTGACCGCCATCGTGATCGCGATGGGCGTGATGCTCTTCGCCATGGAAACGGTCAACCGGTTCATCGACGCCCATCCCAGCCTCAAGATCCTCGCGCTGGCGTTTCTCATCCTGATCGGGGTCGTGCTGGTGGCCGACGGCCTCGGCCAGCACGTGGCAAAGGGGTACATCTACTTCGCGATGTCGTTCTCGCTCGGGGTCGACCTGCTGAACATCCGGTATCACAAGCGGCGCGGCCGGCGGCGCTCCGCGTGACCGCCCGCTGACCGATGCGCCGCTACGTCGCCGCGCGCCTGGCCCAGTCCGCGCTCGTGGTGTTCCTGTCGCTCACCGCGGTGTTCGGCATGGTGCGCCTGGGCGGCGATCCCGTGCTGCTGTTCCTGCCCATGGACATCCAGGCCAAGGACGTGAACGAGTTCCGCCAGCGGCTGGGCTTCAACGACCCGCTGCTCGTGCAGTACGGGCGCTTCATGGCCGGCGCGCTCCGCGGCGACTTCGGTGAGTCGCTGCGCTACCGGCGCGACGCGCTGGGGCTGGTCCTCGAGCGGTTGCCGGCGACGCTGCTGCTGGCCGGCACCTCGATCGTGCTGACGCTGCTGGTGGCCGTCCCGCTTGGCGTGCTCACGGCGGTCCGGCGCGACACGCTGGTGGACCACCTCGGCACCCTGGCCACGGTGCTGGGCCAGGCCACGCCCGGCTTCTGGCTCGGGCTCATGCTCATCTACGTCTTCGCCGTGCAGCTGCGCTGGCTGCCGACCGGAGGCACCGGCACGCTCGCCCACCTCGTCATGCCCTCGGTGGTGCTGGCGGCCTTCTTCGCCGCCCGGGTGGCGCGCCTCACACGCTCGGCCACGCTCGACGTCCTCGGCGAGGAGTACATCAAGACCGCCCGGGCCAAGGGCCTCGGCGAGGGCCGCGTCATCGGCAAGCACACGCTGCGCAACTCGGCGATCCCGATCGTGACCCTGGCGGGATTGGAGGCGGGCCAGCTCCTGGGGGGCGCCGTCATCGCGGAGACGATCTTCGCGTGGCCGGGTCTGGGCCGGCTCACCGTGCAGGCGCTGCTCAACCGCGACTTCCCAGTGGTGCTGGCCGCGGTGTCGTTCACCTCGATCGTCTACACGCTGATGAACCTGGCGGTGGATCTCGCCTACGGCTGGCTCGACCCGCGCGTCCGGGTCAGCACGTGAAGAAATGGGTGGGGCTGGCCGTGACGATCGCCGTCGTCCTCGTCGCCGGCGCCGCGCCCTGGCTCACGTCGCACGATCCGCTCCGCGCGGATTTCGCCGCCAGCCTCCAGCCGCCCGGCACGCCCGGCCATCCGCTCGGCACCGACCAGCTCGGGCGCGACCTGCTGGCCCGCGTGCTGCACGGCGCCCGCCTGGCGCTCTTCATCGGCGTCTGTACGGTGGTGGTGACCGCGATCGCCGGCGGCCTGCTCGGCCTCGTGGCCGGCTTCGTCGAGCGCTGGCCGTCGGCGGTGCTCATGCGCCTGGCCGACGTGCAGCTCTCGTTTCCCTTCATCCTGCTGGCGCTGACGATCAACGCCATCGTCGGCCTCGGCCTGCGCAACATCATCCTCAGCCTCTCGGCGGCCGGCTGGGTCGTGTACGCGCGCGTCGTGCGCGGCGAGGTGCTCTCGGTCAAGCAGCGCGACTTCGTCCACGCCGCCGCCGCGCTGGGCGTGGGCCGGGGGCGGCTGCTGTTCCGTCACGTGCTGCCCAACGTGGCGCCGTCGATCATCGTGGTGTCCAGCCTGCAGTTCTCGCAGTTCGTCGTGGCCGAGGCCGCCATCAGCTTCCTCGGCTTCGGCATCCAGCCGCCGACGCCGGCCTGGGGCAGCATGCTGAGCGAGAGCCGCGACTTCCTCTACGTCGCCTGGTGGCTGGCGGCCTTTCCAGGAGCCGCGCTGGCGCTGACCGCGCTGGGCGTCAACCTCCTGGGCGACTGGCTGCGCGACACGCTCGATCCGAAGCTGCGCGTG
>JBGPZN010000171.1:0-7199 GCA_041493815.1 Methylomirabilia bacterium | reverse complement strand
CCGAGGCCGAACACGATCAAGGTCAGGCCGAACGCGCACACGACGGTGGCTCCGGTCGGCAGGTCGAGCGCGGCCGAGGCGACCATCCCCAGGACGCTGACGATCGTACCGAAGGCCCAGCCGATGAGCAGGCGCGAGACGACGGAGCCGCCGAGGGTGACGCCGGCCAGGGCCGGCACGATGAGGTAGGAGAACACCAGCAGCACGCCGGCGATGCGGACCGAGCTCGCCACGACCACGCCGAACGACGCGTAGAAGATGAAGTCCCATCGCCGCACGCGCCAGCCCGCGGCGTAGGCGGCGTCGGGATCGGTCGAGATCAGGAAGAACGGACGGCGACAGAACCAGTGCACGAGGCCGACGAGGGCGTAGAGCACCGCGACCTTGCCGACCTCCCACGGCCCCACCGCCAGCAGGTTGCCGACGAGCATCCCGCGGACCTGCTCGGCGCCGTGGGCGGCGCGATCGGCGAGCAGCACCGCGCCGGCGGACGACACCGCGTAGACGACGCCGATCACCGCCTCCTGCGAGACGCGCCGCCTCCGGCTCCGCGTGAGCGCCAGGACCACGGCGCCCACGAGGGTGGCGGCGAGCGCGCCGGCGTAGGACTGCCACGTGTCCGTCTCGTAGCCCACCAGAAACGCCGCCGTCGCCCCCAGCGCGGCGATCTGGGCCATCGCGATGTCGACGAACACCACCTCCCGGGCCAGCACGTGGACGCCCAGGTAGGCGTGGATCCCGGTGAGGACCAGGCACATGAGAAACGGCGCCCACAGGATCGCGACCAGGTCGGTGAGCACTACTGCAGAGCCTTGGCGAGGGTGGTGATGTTGAAGTCGATGGCCGCGATGTAGTTGTCGGCGCCCTTGACGGCGCCCACCGCGGTCGCCATCACGAAGGCCTTCGCGCCCGCCTCTTCGGCCACGCGATTGGCGAGCTTCACGTCGTTCCAGGGCTCGACCAGGATCACCTTGATCTTCTCCTCCTTCATCAGGCGGATGAGGTTCACCAGATGTTGTGGCGACGGGGGGATCCCGGGGCGATCCTCGAGGGCCCCGGCCTGGCTCAGCCCGAACCGGGTCAGCAGGTAGATGTAGACGGGGTGGAAGACGACGACTCTCGCCCCCTTCACCGGCTCCATCAGCTTCGTCCAGCGCGCCATCTGCTCGTCGAGCCGGGCGAGGAACGCCGCCCGGTTGCGCTCGAAGCTCGCGCGGTGCTGGGGGGCCACGCGCACGAGACCGTCGACGATGTTCTGCGTGATCGCCGGGGCCAGGCCGGGGTCGAGCGAGAAGTGGGGATTGCCGAGCGGATGGACGTCGCCCATCGAGCGGTCGACACGCACCGAGGGTACCTCGAGCAGCGGGATGCCCCGGGCGATCTCGACGCGCCCGCGGCTACCGCGAACGATGCTCGCGTTGTTGGCGCTCTGCACGGCCACCTCGACCCACGCGTCGAGATCCACACCGTTCTCGACGAGGAGATCGGCCTTGCGGAGCTTCAGCATCATGCTCGGACGGACTTCGGCTTCGTGGAAGTTCTGGGTCCCTCGCGTCAGCGCCTCCACGTCGACGAGCTCACCGCCGACGGCCTCGGTCAGGGATTTCAAATCCGGAATGGTGGCCACCACGCGGACCTTGTCGGCGGCCTCGACGGTACCCACCACGGCGGCGCCGACGATCACGGCGACAGCGATGCGGGCGACGCGTGTCATGGGATCCTCCCTCAGAACGGATGGGCCGGGTGGGCGCCCAGGATGAACGAGGCCTGGAAGAGCAGCTCGTCGACCAGCCGGCCGCTGCCGCCGTTCTCGGAGAACGCCTCGCGCTGTGAGCGATCGGTGTGCTTGTAGGCCAGCCGGAATCGCAGAAACTCGGACGGCCAGAACGTGACGTACGGCTCGACCGCCCATTCGCGGCCGGGGTTGACGGGGAACTGCGACCAGTCGTACCGCAACCCCGCCGCCCAGCGGCGCCAGGGCTGGACCTCGGCGTAGCCGTACCAGCCGAATCGGTCACGCATGGTCTTCTCGCCGAGGTCGTTCTCGACCCGGCGGACGGAGTAGATGCCCTCAGCGCCCACGGTGAGCAGCGGGTGCAACCACCCGTCCGGCCGGAACTTGTACTTGAGATCGAACGCGGCCAGCTGGCTCCGCAGACGGTCGGAGGTCTGCCCGCTGGCGCCGGAGACGCCGAGCTGGATCGCGTGCTCGTCGGCGAGCTCGATGAACGTCCGCAGCCGTCCGGTCACCAGCGGCTGGCTGAGCTTGCCGTAGCCGAACGCCGCCTCGTTGTCACCGTTGAAGACGCCGATGAGGCCCTCCAGGTAGAAGGGCAGGTCCGGCACGATGGTGGCCTCGAAGCCCTTCTCGCTGAGCCCTTCCTCCCCGAGGAAGTTGCGCAGGGCGTTGGGCCGATCGATCCACGGCAGATCGTGCTCGTGGATCTGGTTCGTGTAGCCGAAGCGAGTCCGCATCTGTCCCATCTTGAGCTGCGTGCCCCACGGCAGGGTCAGCAACGTCAGGTTGGCCTCGGCCAGCGACACGCCGGTCTCGGCGCCGGGCTCTTCCTCGCCGGACTCGATCCGCACCTCGGCCCGGGCGTAGGGATCGATCTGGCCGAAGAGGCTCAGTTCCACCTCGCGCGGGAAGAAGCGGTTCTCGCGGCCGGCGAAGGTGCCGGCGTTGGCCTTGTCGACATTGCGCTGCGTGACGTTACCGACGAAGTCGCCCGCGATTCCGATGTCGAACAGAAGCTGGCCGCTGCCCCGCTGGCCGTAGAGCGCGAACGGTTCGCGCGGGCGGGCCAGGTCGATGAGGCTCGTGGGGCCCGAGGTCGTGCCGGGCGCGGCCGGCATCTGCGCGACACCGCCCGGGGCCGGTGCGGCCGGCGCCACCGCGGCCGGCGCCGGTTGCGACTCGAGCTTCTTCAGACGCTCGCTCAGTGCCTCGATGGCCTTCTGGTACTGCTCCTGCTGGCGCTTGAGCTGCTCCAGCTCCCGGCGGAGCGCGTCGGTGTCCTGCGCCCGGACGAGCGCGGGCGCCAGCACGATCGCCAGCCATACCGTGACGATGACGAATACACGCATGGAGTCCTCCCCTGAGTGACGTGAGAGCGACGGCCCGAGGGCCGCCGTACGACCGGATCAGTTCGGGAGAGAGGCTCTAGGCGAGGGGCGGGGCGCGACTGTCGCAGGTCGGGCGCGCGGCCGAAGCCGGCGGGCGGATCGCGAGCGGCGCGACCGCCGCCACCAGCATGAACGCCAGGGGCGCGGGCGGCGCCTCGGCCAGCACGGCGGCGCTGTGCAGCGTCGCCAGCAGGACCAGGTCGTGGTCCTGGTTGTAGAGGCCGGGCCGGGCGACCGCGTGCGTGTGGGGAACGCTAGCGCCCTGCAGCAGCACCGCCGCTGCAGCCAGGAGCAGCAGCAGGCCCAGGATGCGACGGGAGCGCAGACCCGATCGGACGCGCGACATGACGAGGACTACAGGTACACCCGCCGCGGGCGGTGGCGCAAGTCTCACGGCGCCAGGGCTTCCATCTGCGCGAGCGCAGGCGCCCGCGACGGGCAGACTGAACCCGAGATCGATCTCAGGCCCGCCAGTTCGACCGCGTGGGCAGCAGCCGGTCGGCGATGAGGTTGCGCATCATCTCCAGCGTGCCGCCGCCGATCGCGAACATGCGCGCGTCGCGCACCATCCGCTCGAGCGGCAGCGTGCGGCCATAACCGGCCGCGCCGTGGATCTGCAGCGCCTGGCTGGTGATCTCCTGCGCGGTCTCGGCCGCGAACGTCTTGGCCTTGGCGGCGTCGAGCGCGTCGGGGAACGCGCGACCGGCCCGGACGGCCGCGCGATGGATCAGCAGGCGGGCGGCGTCGAGCTTGATCGCCATGTCGGCCAGCTTCCAGCGGATGCCCTGGAACTCGCCGATCGGTCGTCCGAACTGGCGGCGCTCGGCGGCGTAGGCGAGCGCGCGCTCGTAGGCGCCCTGCGCGATGCCGAGCGCGACGGTGGCGGCGCCGAGACGCTGGCCGTTGTAGGCGTTCATCAGCTTCTTGAAGCCGTCGCCGGGGCCGACCAACAGGTTCTCGCGGGGGACCTCGCAGCCCTCGAAGTGCAGCTCGCCCTCGGGGATGCCGCGCAGGCCCATCATGGGCTCGCGGCGGCCGATCCGGAATCCCGGCGTGTCGCGCTCGACGAACACACCGCCGATGCCGTCGGCGCCCGGCCGGTTGCCGAAGCGCGCGTAGACCAGGTACAGGCGCGAGGTGCCGGCGCCGGTGATCCAGCACTTGTGCCCGGTGAGGCGGTAGCCGGCCGGCGTCTCCTCGGCCCGCGTCGTCATGTCGGTCGCGGCCGAGCCGGCCGCCGGCTCCGAGATCGCGATCGCGGGCTTCTCGCCCTCCAGCACCCACGGGAAGTAGCGCCGCCTCTGCGCCTCGGTGCCGTAGGCGACCAGCGCGCCGACCGTGCCCAGGTTGCCCTCGACGACGATGCGCCCGGTGATGCCGCACGCGCGCGCGATCTCCTCGATGACGAGGACGACGTCGAGCAGCGGCCGCTCGCCCCCGCCGTGGGCGGCCGGCACCGTCATGCCCATGAAGCCGGCCGCGGCGAGGTTCTTGACGTTGTCCCACGGGTACTCTTCGCCGGCGTCCCAGCGCGCCGCGCGCTCGGCGAACACGGTGTCGGCCAGCTCACGGGCGCGGGCGCGCAGCGTCTCCTGCTCGGGGGTCAGCGGAAAGCTCACGGGATGGCTAGATGTGGATAGCCTGGCCGAGCGTCGCCAGCGTCGCCTCCAGCGCCGCCTCGGACAGCGTGGGGTGCGCGTGGATCGTGTGCATGATCTCCTCGACCGTGGCCTCGAGCGTGCGGCCCACCGCGAACTCGTGGATGATCTCGGTGGCCTCGGGCCCGACGATGTGCACGCCGAGGATCTCGCCGCTCGCCTTGTCGGCGACGACCTTCACGAAGCCGTCCGTCTCACCCAGCGCGACGGCCTTGCCGCTGGCGGTGAACGGGAACTTGCCCACCATCACCTCGCGGCCGTTCTCCCTCGCTCTGGCCTCGCTGACCCCGATCGACGCGACCTGGGGCCGGCAGTACGTGCAGGAGGGCACGTTGGTGTAGTCGACGGGGCGCGGTTGCCGTCCGGCGATCGCCTCGGCCGCAACCACGCCCTCCGCCATGGCCTTGTGCGCGAGCAGCGGCGGGCCGGCCATGTCCCCGACCGCGTAGATCCCCTTCACCGAGGTCTCCATCGTCGGCGAGACCTTCACGAAGCCGCGCTCGAGCTGCACGCCGAGCGCCTCGAGGCCCACGCCGGCGGTGCGCGCGGCGCGACCGACGGCCATGAGCACCTGCTCGGCCTCCAGCCGGCCCTCGCTGGTCTCGACGATGACGCCCGGCCCGCCGGGCTTGACCGCCGAGACCTTCACCCCGGTCTTGATCGTGATGCCGCGACGCCCGAACAGCCGGGCCACCAGCGCCGACGCCTCGGGGTCCTCCACCGGCAGCACGCGGTCCAGCGCTTCGAGGACCGTCACCTGGGTGCCGTAGGCGGCGTAGACGTCGGCGAACTCCATGCCGACGGCCCCGGCGCCGATGACGACGATCGAGGCCGGCCGAAGCTCATTGCGGACGGCGCCGTTGGACGAGATCACGAGCTTCTCGTCGATGCTCACGCCGGGCAGCGATTTGGGCTGCGATCCGGTGGCCAGGATCACGGCCCCGGCCTCGAGCGTCTCGACGCCGGCCGCGCCCTTCACCTCGATGGTCGTCTTCGACTTCAGCGTCCCGGTGCCGGGCACCAGGGTGATCTTGTTCTTGCGGAACAGGAACTCCACACCCTTGGCCATGCGGTCGGCAACGCCGCGGCTGCGCTTCACCGCCTCGGCGTAGTCGGGGCGCACGTTGTCGACCTTGATGCCGAAGCGGTCGGCGGTCTGCACGAGGTGCACGACCTCGGCGTTGCGCAGCAGCGCCTTCGTGGGAATGCAGCCCCAGTTCAGGCACACCCCGCCCGGCCGATCGTCCTCGACCGCCGCCACCGACAGGCCGAGCTGCGCGCACCGGATCGCCGCCACGTAGCCGCCCGGCCCGCTGCCGACCACGACGACGTCGAACTTCTTCATGATGGCCGTCGGAGCGCCTGCGCAGGGCTCTGGCGCTCGACGGTCGGCCTCCCAACCGTCATACGAGTAGTCTCAACGGCTCTTCCAGCAGGTGCTTCACGTCCTGCAGGAACCGGGCGCCCATGGCGCCGTCCATGACCCGGTGGTCACACGAGAGCGTGAGCATCATGCGGCGGCCGACGCCGAGCCCCTCCTCGGTCACGACCGGGATCCTGCGCACGGTGCCGACGGCCAGGATCGCGCCTTCGGGAGGATTGATGATGGCCGAGAACTCGGTGACGTCGAACATGCCGAGGTTGGAGATCGAGAAGGTGGCGCCGCTCAGCTCGGGGACGCGCAGCTTTCGAGTCCGAGCACGTTCAGCCAGATCACGTGCTTCGGCGGCGATCCGGCTGATCGATTTCGTATCCGCGTCGCGCAGCACCGGCGTGATGAGCCCGTCCTCCAGGGCCACCGCGATCCCGATGTGGGCGCGGTGGTAGACGCGGATCGCCTCGCCCTGGAACGACGCGTTGACGCCCGGGTGCTGGCGCAGCGCCAGCGCGCAGGCGCGGATGACGAAGTCGTTGACCGAGATCTTCGGCTGGCCCTCGAGCGCGTTGAGCTCCTCGCGAAGCGTCCACGCGCGGTCCATCGCGATCTCCGACGAGACGTAGAAGTGGGGCACCGGCGCCTTGCTGAGCGGCATGCGCTTGGCGATGACCGCGCGCATCTGGCTGAGCGGCCGGTCCTCGAACTCCACGCCGGCGGGGACGGACGCGGCAGACACCGCCGCCACCGCCGGGCGCGCGGCGCCCGGGGCCGAGGCCGCCTCCACGTCGCGGCGCACCACGCGGCCACCCGGTCCGCTGCCCTGCACCAGCCTCAGATCGACCCCCGATTGCGCGGCGATCTTGCGCGCCAGCGGCGAGGCCTTCACCCGCGTGACCCCGCCTGGCGTGGCGGTCGCCGGGGCGGGGGGGGGGGTGGGGGGCCCGGGGGGGGGGCCGTGGGGCGCGGGGGGCCCCCCCCGGGGGCCCGCCCCCCCCCCCCCCCCCGCGCCCCCCCCCCCCGGGGGGGGGGCCCCCGGG
>JBGPZN010000206.1:0-6238 GCA_041493815.1 Methylomirabilia bacterium | reverse complement strand
GCCAACCGGTGATCGAGGACGGCCTGGCCATGATGACCTGACGTTAGACGAGGCGGCGAGGCCGGTCAACGCCGAGTCCGCTGCATCGGTTGACAGGCCAAGGGGTTCGAACATAATGGCGCTCAGCCCCGACGGGAGGTAGATCATGCGCCGTGTCCGACTCACCGCCTGTGTCCTGCTCACGCTGCTCGCCGCCGCCGCGCCCGCCCTCGCCGCCCCCGAGGGCCAGATGACGTGGGGCGTGCACATCTCGCTGGCGCCGACGTGGTTCGATCCCGCCGAGACCCAGGGCATCATCACGCCGTTCATGGTGATGTACGCGATCCACGACGCGCTGGCGAAGGCGATGCCCGGCAATCCGGTCGCGCCCGGTCTGGCCGAGTCCTGGCAGATGTCGCCCGACGGCCGCGTGTACGACTTCACGCTCCGCAAGGGCGTCAAGTTCCACAACGGCGACACGCTCACGTCGGAGGACGTGAAGTTCTCGTTCGAGCGCTATCGCGGCACCGCCGCCAAGACGCTCAAGGACCGCGTCGCCGCCGTCGAGACGCCCGGTCCGCTGCAGGTGCGGTTCCGGCTGCGCAATCCGTGGCCCGACTTCATGACGTTCTACACGGCGGCCAGCGGCGCCGGCTGGATCGTGCCGAAGAAGTACGTCGAGAAGATCGGTGAGGACGGGTTCAAGAAGGCGCCCGTCGGCGCCGGGCCGTACAAGTTCGTCTCGTTCACGCCCGGCGTCGAGCTGGTCATGGAGGCCTTCGAGGGGTACTGGCGCAAGACGCCGAGCGTGAAGCGGCTCGTCTTCAAGGTCATCACGGAGGAGTCCACGCGCCTGGCGGCCCTGAAGCGCGGCGAGGTCGACGTCGTGTACTCGATCCGCGGGGAGCTCGCCGAAGAGCTGCAGCGCACGCCCGGGCTCGCGCTGAAGCCGACGGTGATCCAGGCCCCGCAGTGGGTCAGCATGCTGGACCAGTGGGATCCGAAGTCGCCCTGGCACGACCGGCGGGTGCGGCTGGCCGCCAACCTCGCGATCGACCGCAAGGCCATCAACGACGCGATCACGCTCGGCCACTCACGGCTGACGTACAGCATCATCCCGAGCACGTTCGACTTCTACTGGCAGCCGCCCACCTATGCGTTCGACCCCGCGCAGGCCAAGAAGCTCCTCGCCGAGGCGGGCTACCCGAGCGGCTTCGACGCGGGCGACTACTTCCTGGACATCTCGTACGCGAACGTGCAGGAGGCGATCGCGAACTACCTGCAGCAAGTCGGCATCCGCACCAAGCTCAAGCCGCTCGAGCGCGCGGCGCACTGGAGCACCTACGGGGACAAGAAGTACAAGAACGTGGCCTACACGGCGAGCGGCGCCTTCGGCAACGCGGCCACGCGCCTGGAGAGCTTCGTCGTCGCCGGCGGCGCCTACGTCTACGGCAGCTATCCGGACATCGACTCGCTCTTCAAGGACCAGGCCGCCGAGCTGGACCGCAAGAAGCGTGAGGCGCTCCTGCATCGGATCCAGCAGCTCATGCACGAGAAGGTGATGCACATCCCGATCTGGGAGCTGGCGTTCATCAACGGCCACGGACCCCGCGTGCAGGAATCCGGGCTCGGTCTCATCCCCGGCCACGCCTACTCGGCGCCCTACGAGGACGTGAAGCTCAAGGGGAAGTGAGGGCGGCGGTCCCGGCCTGCTTCATCTCCTGCACCCGTCGCCGCACCAGGTCGAGGTGCATGCGCAGGTGATAGTGGGCGTCGGCGTACCCGAGCGGCACCCGGAGACCGCGCACCTCGTCCTCGATGCGGTCGAGCTGGGTCAGCAGCTCGACGCACTCCGCCCGTGAGGGCCGGCGGGTGAGGACCTGGTCCACCTCCACCACGTCGCGGTACCGCTTGATGATCTTCGAGCGCACCCGCCAGCGGTAGGCCGGCGGCACCAGCCGCACGAGCGGCACGAGCACGAGGAGCGGAAGGATCAGCACCTTCACGCGGTCCGCCAGGGTCGCCGCCCAGAACGGCAGGTACCGCGCGAAGAACGGCGGCCCGGACTTGTGATACCGCTCGGCCTCGCCCATGAGCGGGAACTCGAGGTAGTCGGGCGACGGAAATTGCTTCGCGGCCTCGAACATCCCGCGCTGGCCGTGCACGGAGGCGGCGGTCACCAGGACCAGATCCACCAGCGCTGGGTGGAAGTCGGCACGGACGACGAGGGTGGCGGCCGGCGCCAGCAGCACCGTCTCGCGCGGCGGCAGGTTCGCCTCGAGGCTGATCCCACCGCCGGGCAGGACGAGCTTGGTCAGGAAGGGAAACCGCTTGGTGTAGGCGTCAGCCTGCGGGAAGCTGAGGAGCGCGATCCCGGGCGTGGCGAGCATCTCCTTCACGGTCGGGGATCCCGGCGCGGCGACCAGGAACACGGTGTCGACGGCGCCCCGGCGGAGCGCCTGGACGGCGTCGATCCCGGTCAGCGGGAGAAGGCGCGCCGTCGCCGCCGTGATGCCGTTGGCCGCGAGCAGCGTGAGGGCGATGGCCCGCGTGCCGCTGCCCTCGGGCCCCACGGCCAATCGCCGGCCGCGCACCTCGCGCAGATCGGTCGGGCCCGGCGCCGAGCGCGAGAAGACCCACAGCGGCTCGAAGTACAGACTGGCCAGTGACGCCAGCGTCTCCGTCTTCGCCCCACCGCCGGTCCCGCCCTGGACGAACCCCAGGTCGACGCCGCTCTTGGGGTCCTCGAGGAGCTGGATGTTCTCGACGGAGCCGGAGGTCTGCCGGATCTCCAGCGTGATGCCCTCGCGGGCGAGGCGCGTGCCGTACTGCTGGGCGAATCGGTAGTAGGCGCCGTCGGCGCGTCCGGTCGCGATGACCACGCGACTCGGCGGCGCCGGCTTCACCCACTGGAACGCGACGACAAACGCGATGACGGCCGCGATCGTGGCCGGCCCCACCACGGACAGCTGCTCGCGCCACGCCCATCGCCACTTCATGGGACCTCCCCGGCTCGCGGCGCCCGACGACGCCGGCCGTGGATGCCGAGGATAGCGCCGGCCCGCACGCCGCGCGAGGGGCGCTGTCGGAGGGCTTTACACACGCGGGCTTCGCCGTTGACAACGCCGCGGCTGCGGGACACTCTCGCCGACGAGCGTGCGACGCGCACTCTCCGGAGGCGGGAGACTCGAATGGCGTGGCCGTGGCTCGTAGGCGTTCTGACCTTCGTGCTCCTCCTCCTCCCCGCGCCGGCGGCCGCGCACGGCGATCTGCACGAGCAGATCGCGGCGATGACGCGACGGATCGAGCAGGCCCCGGCGCGCGCGGACCTGTACGTCCGACGCGGCCAGCTGCACCGCGCTCATGGCGAGTGGGACGCCGCCCTCGCCGACTACGATCAGGCGGCGCGCCTCGACCCCGAGCTGGCGGTGGTCGATTTTCTCCGGGGCGTGGCGCTGCTCGACGCCGGGCGGCCGGCGGCCGCCCGCGCCGCGCTGGATCGGTTCCTCGCGCGGCGACCGGATCACGCGGAGGCGCACGCCACGCGCGCCCGCGCGCAGGTCGGCCTCGGGCATCGCCTGGCGGCCAGCCAGGACTTCTCCCTCGCCATCGCGCTCGTGCCGCAACCACGGCCGGAGTACTACATCGAGCGCGCCCAGGCGCTGGCCGCAGCCGGCGACGCCCATCTGGATGACGCGCTGCGGGGGCTCGACGACGGGATCGACAAGCTCGGGCCGCTCGTGACGCTGCAGCTCTACGCCGTCGACCTCGAACTGGCGCGCGAGCGGCCGGCCGCGGCCCTCGCCCGCCTCGACCGGATGCTGCAGCGGGTCGGGATCAATCCCACCTGGCTCGTGCGGCGAGCCGAGATCCTGGAGCGGGCCGGGCGCCCGGGCGAGGCCCGGGCGGCGTACGCCTCGTCGCTGGCCGCGCTCGATCGCCTGGCCCCAAGCCGGCGAGCGAGCAAGGCGATGGACGACCTGACGGCCAAGGTCCGCACCGCCCTCGAGCGTCTCGAGGCCGCCCGATGAGCGCCGTGAGGCGACGCACCGTGCCCGTGGCCCACGTCCGACGCGCTCGCTTCCTGGTCAGCCCCGCCGTGGTCCTCCTCATCGCCCTGCTGGCGCCGGCCGCGGCCGGCGCTCAGACGGTCCTCGTCCCCACCGGGGCGGTCTGGCGCTATCTCGACAACGGCTCCAACCAGGGCACCGCCTGGCGCGCGCCCTCGTTCAACGACGCCGCGTGGGCCTCCGGCCCCGCCCAGCTCGGCTACGGCGACGGCGGCGAGGCCACGGTCGTCCGCTTCGGCCCCAGCGCCTCGAACAAGTACATCACCACCTATTTCCGCGGTGCGTTCACCGTCGTCGATCGGTCGGCCTTCAGCGGGCTCACCCTCCGCCTCCTGCGCGACGACGGGGCGGTCGTCTACTTGAACGGGGTCGAGGTCTTCCGCAGCAACATGCCGGCGGGCACGATCGGCTACCGCACCCTGGCGAGCACGGCCATCAGCGGTGCCGGCGAGAACACGTTCGTGTCGGCGACACTCAGCGCGGGCACGCTGCTGGACGGCGCCAACGTCCTCGCCGTCGAGGTGCACCAGTCCAGCGCCAACAGCTCGGACCTGAGCTTCGACCTCGAGCTGATCGGCACCACCTCCGCGCTGGCCGTCACGCGGGGGCCCTATCTGCAGATGGGCTCATCCAGCGACGTCGTGGTGCGGTGGCGAACCAACCTGCCGAGCGCCAGCCGCGTCCGCTACGGCGCCGATCCCACCACTCTCACCGACGTCGTCGACCTGGCGCCCAGCACCAGCGAGCACGAGGTGCGCCTGGCCGGGCTCGTTCCCGACACCCGCTACTACTATGCGGTCGGCACGCCGACGGCCACCCTGGCCGGCGGTGACCCCACGTACTTCTTCGTGACGGCGCCCGTTGTCGGGACGCCCAAGCCGACGCGCGTGTGGGTGCTCGGCGACTCGGGCACCGCCGACGCCAACGCGCGGGCGGTCCGCGACGCCTACCTCGCCTACACGGCCGCGCGCCACACCGATCTGTGGCTGATGCTCGGCGACAACGCCTACCAGGACGGCACCGACGCCGAGCACCAGGGCGCCGTCTTCGACATGTATCCGTCGATGCTGCGGAAGTCCGTGCTGTGGCCGACGTACGGCAACCACGACGGTCAGGCGGCCAACTCGTCGACCCAGACCGGTCCCTACTACGACATCTTTTCCCTGCCCACCCAGGGCGAGGCGGGCGGGATCGCCTCGGGCACCGAGGCCTACTACTCGTTCGACTACGGCAACATCCACTTCATCTCGCTCGAGTCCTTCGAGACCGACCGCTCGGCCACCGGTCCGATGATGACCTGGCTCCGCAACGATCTCGCCGCGACCACCCAGCCCTGGATCATCGCGTTCTGGCACCACCCGCCCTACAGCAAGGGCTCGCACAACTCCGACGCCGACGTCGAGTCGGTCCAGATGCGCCAGAACGCGCTCCCGATCCTGGAGGCGGCGGGGGTCGATCTGGTCCTCACCGGGCACAGCCACTCCTACGAGCGCTCGTTCCTGCTCGATGGCCACTACGGCGTCTCCAGCACGCTGACGCCGGCCATGATCCTGGACGGCGGCGACGGGCGAGAGAGCGGCACTGGCGCCTATCAAAAGCCGGCGGTGGTGAAGGCGCCCCGGGAGGGGGCGGTGTACGCAGTGGCGGGCAGCTCGGGCACGACCAGCGGCGGGGCCCTGAACCACCCGGCGATGCTCATCTCGCTCAACACGCTGGGGTCCATGGTCCTGGACTTCGACGGCGGCCGCCTGGACGCCGTGTTCCTGGACAGCACGGGCGCCGCGCGAGACTCCTTCACGATCGTCAAGAGCACGGTCGATCTCACGCCGCCGGTGCGCTCGAATGGCCAGCCGGCGGGTATCATCCCGGCCGGCACCACCGATACGCCGATCTCACTCGGGACCGACGAAGCCGCCACCTGCCGCTACGCCACCACCGGCGGCGTGGCCTATGGCGCGATGACCGCGACCTTCGCAGCCACCGGGGGGACCTCGCACTCCGCGGTCATCACCGGCCTCGTCGACGGCGGCAGCTACAGCTACTTCGTCCGCTGCCAGGATCTCGCCGGCAACCCCAACCCCAGCGACTTCACCATCGCGTTCTCCGTCGCTCAGCCCGTGGATACGACCCCGCCCGGCCGCTCCGGCGGTGCGCCGTCGGGCACGCTCGCCGCCGGCACCACGCAAGCG
>JBGPZN010000207.1:0-6236 GCA_041493815.1 Methylomirabilia bacterium | reverse complement strand
GAACGTCTTCTTGCCGTTGGGGAGCTGGGCGGTGACGGTGTCGCCCACGCGCTTGCCGATGAGCGTGCGAGCCAGCGGCGCCAGCACGGAGATGCGGCCCCGGGCCGGATCGGCCTCGTCGGAGCCGACGATCCAGTAGCGGACCTCCTTGCCCTTCTCGTCCTCGAGGCGCACGGTGGAGGCGAACGTCACGCGGTCGCCGCCGAGCGGCGTGTCGATCACCTCGGCGGCGCCCACCTTGCCGTCCAGGTCGTTGATCCGTCCCTCGGTGAAGCTCTGCTTCTCGCGGGCGGCGTGGTACTCGGCGTTCTCGGAGAGGTCGCCGTGGGCGCGCGCCTCGGCGATCGCCTTGATGATCGCCGGCCGCTCCACCCGCTTGAGCCGCTCCAGCTCCCCCTTGAGCTTGTCGTAGCCCGCGCGGGTCATCGGGGTCCGCGGCATCGCCATGGGGGGTAACTTAACACGAGCCAAACAGAGGAGCGTCCCGGCTACCGCCGGGGCGCTCCGAACATAGGGGGTATGGGGGCCATCTCGGGGCCCCCATGTCTTTCAGGCGCTGAGGTCGATCAGCACTTTCATGACGGGGCCGCCGCGCAGCGCCTCTTCCATGCCCTGCTGCAGCGACTCCAGCGGGATCCGCCGGCTCACGAGCGGCGCCAGCGTGACGACGCCGGCGGCGGCGAGGGCGATGGCCTCGTCCCAGTCTTCGCGCGAGTAGAGGCGGCTGCCGTGCATGGTGAGCTCGCGGGCGAAGAAGCGGTAGAGGTCGATGGGCAGCGGCTCGCCGTGAATGGCGACCATGCTGATCGTGCCCCACACGCGCACGAGGTCGGTCATGGCGCGCACCGCGGCCGGGTTGCCGGTCACCTCGAACACGACGTCGGCCCCGTCGCCGGCCGTCCACTGCTCGACGAAGCTCTTCACGTTCTGACCGGGGCCGAGCGCGTCGAGGCCGAGCTTGGTCAGCATCTCCACGCGGAACGGGTTCACCTCGGTCACCACGACGCGGGCCCCGCGCTGCCGGCAGACCATCGCGATGAGCGCGCCGATGGGCCCGCCGCCGAAGATCAGCACCGCGTCGCCGGCCTTCACGCCGGCGCGGCGAACGTCGTGGGTGGCGACCGCCAGCGGCTCGATCACCGCCGCCTCGTCGTCGCTCAATCCGGCCGGCACCCGCAGCAGTCGCTCCGTCGGCACCGCCCAGTACTCCTGCATCCCGCCCGGCTCTTCCACGCCGAGCACGCGCAGGCGATAGCACAGGTAGGCGGCGCCCATGCGACAGGCGCGGCAGGCGCCGCACATGCGCAGCGGCTCCACCACGACGCGCTCGCCCGCGCGGAAGCCGGAGGCGGCGGGCGCCTCGGCGATCTCGGCCAGCGTCTCGTGCCCGATGACACCGCCGCGCGGGATGCGGTGGTCGAGATGGCCCTGGAAGATGTGCAGATCGGTGCCGCAGATGCCGACGCGACGCACGCGCAGCAGCGCCTCGCCGGGCGCC
Source organism: Methylomirabilia bacterium (assembly GCA_041493815.1). Lineage (GTDB taxonomy): Bacteria > Methylomirabilota > Methylomirabilia > Rokubacteriales > CSP1-6 > AR5. The sequence continues at coordinate 4,738 of JBGPZN010000207.1, read as the reverse complement.
GGCGTGGGCATGGGGGCGGCGCCGATGCGGAACCGCCGATCGCCCTCGTAGAACGACGAGCGCATCAGCCGCGCTTCGGCGGGCGCTGCCCGACGATGTCGATCTTGGCGTCGCCGCGCGCGGCCATCACCCAGCGCTCCCACGTCTGGCTCTGCTTCTGGTTGACCAGCTCGCCCTTCAGCTTCTCGCGCTCGGCCACGTCCACCGGGCCCGCCGCCGCGCGCTCCAGCACCTTCACGACGTAGTAGCCCTGCGGCGTCCGCACCGGCGGGCTCGTCTGCCCGGCCGGCGTCTGCAGCGCGGCGATCTGCACGTCGCCCGGCAGCTTCTCGGCCGGCTTGGCCCGCGAGAAGCGCGGCGCGTCGCCGAACGTGGCACCGGCCTTCCGGGCGGCGGCCGGCAGGTCACCGCTCTTCGCGTCGTCGGCGAGCTGCTTGACGCGATTGGCGGCCACCGTCTCGGCCTTGCCGCGCTTCACGGCCGCGGCCACGCGATCGCGGACCTCGGCCAGCGGCGGCACGCCGGGCGCGATCGTGTCGACCACCTTGAGCACGACCCAGCCGGCCGGCGTGTTGATCGGCGGCGTGACGCCACCGACCGCCAGGCCGAACGCCGCCTCCTCGAGGGTGTCGACGGCCGGCATCCCGGGCATGCCCGGCGGGCGGCCGATCTTCGTCATCGTCGTCTCGATCGGTGTCAGGCTCAGCCTCCGCGCCTCGGCCAGGAAGTCCTTGGCGGCCTGCAGCGCCGGCCGGATCTCCTCCGCCTTGGCCCGGGCCGCGCGGTCGGCGGCGTCGGCGGCGAGGCGGTCGCGGATCTGCGGCGCGACCTCCTTCACCGGCTTGCGCGAGGCCTCGCGGACGTCGCTCACCTTGATGGCGTGGAAGCCGAACGGCGTGCGCACCGGCTCCGGGCTGATCTCGCCCTTCTTGAGCGCGAACAGCGCCTGCTCGAACGGCGGCACCATCGTGCCCGCGCTCACCCAGCCGAGATCACCGCCCTTGTCCTTGGAGCCGGGATCCTCGGAGACCTCGCGGGCGAGCTTGGCGAAATCCTCACCGGCCCTGGCGCGCTTGATCACGGCGGCGATCTTCTCGCGGGCGCGGTCCTCGGCCTCGCTGCCGCCGGTCTCCGCCACCCGCACCAGCACGTGGCCGGCGAGGAGCTGGCGGGGCGTCTCGAAGTCCTTGGCGTGCTCGGTGTAATACTTCTCGATCTCGGCGTCGCTCAGCTTGGGCGCGAAGTCCTTCGTCACCAGCGTCACGTACTGCACCTTGCGCCGCTCGGGCTGCTTGAACTCGTCGCCGTGCGTCTTGAGGTACTCGGCGATCTCGTCGTCGCCGGCGGTGGCGGCGGTCACCAGCGGCGCCAGCTCCACCAGCGCCCACGTCGTGCGCACCTCGTCGCGGCGCAGGCCCCACGCCTGCTCGACCTCGGCGTCGGTGACGCGCACGCCGCCCACGATGAGCCGCTGCACCTTGCGCAGCGTCAGGAAGCGGCGGAGGTCGCGCTCGGCCTCGACACCGCGGACCTGGATGAAGCGCCGGTACCGGTCCATCGAGAAGCGCCCGTTGTCCTGGAACTCGCGCATCGCGTGCACGGCGGCGTTGAACTCCTCGTCGCTGAGGCCCAGCCCCTCCGCCTCGGCGCGCTGCACCACCGCCGCCTCGGTGACGAGCTCGTCGACGACCCGCTGGGGCAGGCCGAGCTGCTCGGCCAGCTCCGCCGTGAGGCGGCCCTGGTTCCCGCGCGAGTACATCTCGAGGTAGCCCTGGAAGCGATCCTGGTACTGGCGGCGCGAGATCGTCTCGCCGTTGACGGTGGCCACCGCGTCCGGGCGCTCGCCGCCCTTGTCGAAGCCGCTGGAGCCGAACACGAACAGCGAGCCGACGAAGGCGGCGATCACGACCAGCAGGCCGATCTGCAGGCCTTTGCGATAGCGACGCATGAACGAGATCATCGACGCTCCTTGGGCCTTCGAGTCCTACTCGTCGCGCTCGGGCGGCGGCGGCCGCTGCCCGCGGGCGGCGCCGCCCTCTTCCGGCACGACCCGGCGGGCCACCGTGATGAACCCGGTGTGGGCGACCATGCGGTGGAAGGGCCGGACCGAGGTGCCGTCGATGTTCCAGGGCCGGACCAGCGTCTCGAACGTCTCCACCAGCGCCCACGCGCGCTCGCGGTTGAGCGCCTCGGTGGTCTGGTGCGACTGGATGATCGTGGGCACGTAGCTCAAGAAGATGCCGCCGGGCCGGAGCACGCGCGCGATCGCCTCGGTCAGCCTCCACGGCTCCGGCAGGTCGAGCACGACCCGGTCCACCGGCTCCTCGTCGCCGAGGCCGTCCTCGACCGGGCGCAGGCGCACCGTGAGGTTGGTGACCTCGCCGGCCCGCATGTGGATGTTGGCCAGCGCGCGCCGCGCGAACTCGTCGCGCTGCTCGTAGGTGATCACGCGCCCCTCGGGGCCGACGACGCGCAGCAGCGCCAGCGTGAGCGCGCCGGAGCCGGTCCCGGCCTCCAGCACGCGGCAGCCGGGGTAGACGTCGGCCCAGAACAGGATCATGGCCAGGTCCTTGGGGTAGATGACCTGGGCGCCGCGCGGCATCTCCAGCACGAACTCGGCGAGCGTCGGCCGCAGCGCCAGGTAGCGCAGCCCCATCGACGAGCGCACCCACGAGCCCTCCGGCTGCCCGATGACGGCGTCGTGGGAGATCCAGCCGCGGTCGGAGTGGAACGTCTCCGACTTGCGCAGGAAGATCAGGTGGCGCTTGCCGCGCTGATCGATGAGCAGGACCTGCTCACCGTCCTGGAAGGGCAGCCGCTCGTTCACGCGGCACCGTCCCGCGGCGCCGGCAGCAGGCGCGTCAGGACGAATGCGACGAGCGGCGTCAGCGCGCTGATCCAGAGCGCGGCCGGCACGCCCCAGCGGTCGGCCACCCAGCCGAGCACCGTCACGCCGGCGCCGCCGAGGCCGATCGCGAAGCCCACGATGAGCCCCGAGGCCATGCCGGTGTTGCGCGGCAGGTAGGCCTGGCCGAGCACGATCGAGACCGAGAAGCTCGAGGTGAGCACGCCGCCGAAGAGGCCGAGCATGACGAACGCGATCGGCCCGCTGGAGACCATGAAGAGCAGGCCAAACGGCAGCGCCGCCAGCAGCACCCACTGCATGAACGGGCGCGGCCCCACCCGGTCGGCGATCGGTCCCGCGATCACCGTGCCGAGGGCGCCGGAGCCGAGAAACACGAAGAGCAGCACGCCGACCAGGCGCGGATCGGCCCCGAGCGTATCGACGTAGTAGAACGGCACGAACGTGGTGAAGCCGAGCGACGCCCACGCCCGGACGCCGACCATCAGGATCAGCAGGGCCATGGCGCCCGGCATGTTCTCGCCCGTCGACCTCGCGCGGGCCAGCCGGGGCGCCGTCACCTCGCGCGTGAGCATCGGCAGCGCCGCCAGCAGCAACACGCCCACCAGCAGCGAGGGCACCAGCATGCCGAGCGTGCCCGAGGCGCCGAGACCGACGATGAGGAATGTCATCAGCGGCGGCCCGATCGCGATGCCGACGTTGCCGCCCAGCGAGAACCACGACAGCGCGGTGGCCTTGCGGTCGCCGGCGACGACGGTCGCCGTCTTGTAGCCCTCGGGATGCCAGGCCGCTACGCCCAGGCCCATCACGACCACGAGCGCGAGCACGCCGCCGTACCCGGGCGCCAGCCCGACGAGCGCGATGCCGGCGCCGGCGACGAACACCGACACCGGCAGGATCCAGCGCCGCGCGATCTGGTCGGAGAGGTAGCCGAACAGCGGCTGGATGATCGACGAGGTGAGATTGCCCACCAGCACGATCATCGCCACCTGCGCGTAGGTCAGCGAGTGGATCTGCTTGAGGAACGGCAGCACCGCCGGCAGCGAGCCCTGGCTGACGTCGATCACGAAGTGACCGAGCGCCAGCAACCCGATGAGCCTCGTGTGGGGCTTGACGCGCTCGACGGCGATGGCGAACGGCGCGGCGGCCGTGACCTCGTAGGCCGCCGGCTTGGAATCAGCCATGACCAGCCAATGGTACACTACCGGCCGTCATGCACGAACCCGCGCGGGCGTCCGGCGCGCCGGGACGCCTCATCGTTCGCGAGCTTGGTCACGTGTCCCTCTTCGTCCGCGACCTCGACGCCACTCGCCGTTTCTATCGCGACGTCCTCGGCCTCGCCGAGACGGGCACCGGCAAGAACGGCCGCATCGTGTTCTTCTCGGCGGGCGTCCATCACCACGACGTCTCCTGCGAGCAGGCGCGCGCGGAGGGGCCGGGACCGCAGCCCAAGGGCGTGCCGGGTCTCTACCACATCGCGTTCATGGTGGGAGACTCGCTCGACGAGCTCGCCGCGGCGCGGCGCTGGGTGGAGGCGCACGGGCTCACGCCCTTCGGCGAGTACGGCCGCGGCTTCTGCGTCCGCGACCCCGACGGCCACGAAGTAGAGATCTATGTCGTGGGGGGCCCCGAAATGGCCCCCCACACCCCCCCGCGCTCGTCACACCCCGGCTGAACCGGGGTGCTCCTCGGTCACGCGCGTTGTCAGCGCGGTGTGGCCGCCACGTCCACGAAATAGAGGTAGTCGAGCCAGCCGGGCGAGTGGCCGGCCTGGGTCAGCATCACGGCAGCCTCGCTGCGATGCTGGGTCGCGTGGTTGACCTGGTGGAGCATCTGCTGCCACAGCGGGTACGCCCAGCGCTCGCCGTCGAAGTT
>JBGPZN010000180.1:0-6950 GCA_041493815.1 Methylomirabilia bacterium | reverse complement strand
TCGGCGATCTGCTCGCCACACGTGAACACGGGGTTGAGCGAGGTCATCGGCTCCTGGAAGATCATCGAGATCTCCTTGCCGCGGATCTTGCGCATCTGGGCGGCGGGGAGCTCCAGGAGATTGCGACCGTTGTACATGATCTGGCCCTGCACGATCCGGCCGGGCGGCTGGGGGATCAGCCGCATGATGCTGAGCGCCGTCACGCTCTTGCCGCAGCCGGACTCGCCGACCACGCCGAGGGTCTCACCCTTGTTGATGTAGAGGTCGATGCCGTCGACGGCGCGCACGACGCCCTCGTCGGTGAAGAAGTGGGTCTTCAGCCCTTTGACTTCCAAGAGACGTTCGGCCATGGGGCCTCCTCTGACGCTGTCTACCAACGAGCGGTCAACTCCCGAAACGCGTCGACGGCCCGGCGGACGTCCTCGGTGTCCACGTCCTTGTGGGTCACGCACCGGATGGCTGTCGGACCCATTGCGTGAATCTTCACCTTGCGGGCGGCGCAGCCCTTCACGAGCTCGTCGGTCGCCGCCACCGATCGCGGTCGGTCGCTCCGATCGACCCGGATGATGACGATGTTGGTCTGCACGCTGGCCAGGTCGACCGCCAGCGCCGGCATGGCCGCCACCGCCTCGGCCAGCGTGCGGGCGTTGGCGTGGTCCTCGGCCAGACGATCCACCATGCGCTCGAGCGAGATGAGGCCGGCCGCCGCCAGGATGCCGGCCTGCCGCATGCCGCCGCCCACCATCTTGCGGACCCGCCGCGCGCGCTCGATGAAGGCGGCCGAGCCGCAGACCACCGAGCCGACCGGCGCCGCCAGGCCCTTGGACAGGCAGAAGGTGACCGAGTCGACCGGCTGCGTGAACTCCCGCGCGTCCCGCTTGAGCGCGACCGCCGCGTTGAACAGGCGGGCGCCGTCCATGTGGACGGGCACCCCGGCCGCGTGGGCCACCGCCGCCACCGCGGCGATCTGCTCGGGCGTGCAGCAGGTGCCCCCGTGGCGGTTGTGCGTGTTCTCCAGGCAGACGAGACCGGTGGGCGGGATGTGGATGTTGGCCGGACGCAGCGACTCCTGCACCTGCTCGGGGGTGAGAAAGCCGCGCTCGGTCTTCACCGGGCGCATCTGCACGTGGCCCACGATGGTGCCGCCCGCCACCTCGTAGTTGTAGATGTGCGAGTCGAGGTCGAGCACGACCTCCTGGCCGGCCTGGGTGTGGGCCACGACCGAGACCAGGTTGCCCATGGTGCCGGAGGCCACGAAGAGGCCGGCCTCCTTGCCCAGGCGCGCGGCGGCCGCCACCTCCAGGCGCTGAACGGTGGGGTCCTCGCCCCAGACGTCGTCGCCGACCTCGGCGCGCGCCATGGCCTCGCGCATCTCGGGGGTCGGCAGCGTCAGCGTGTCGGAGCGAAGGTCGACGAAGTCGTGCACGCGATCTCTCCTACCGTTGCTCGCGCAGGCGTTGCACGGCGCGTTTGCCCCACTCGGAGAAGCCGTAGTCGGCCGCCAGCTGGCGGAGGAGATCCGTCCCCTCGCGCTTCTTGCCCTCGGCGAAGTTCACCTCGGCCAGCGTGAACAGTGTCTCCGGGATCACCAGCGTGCGCGGGTACTCCTTCAGCACGAACTCCAGGCGCTGGCGGGCAGCGCTCGGGTTGCCCTGGCTGAAGTAGTAGGTCGCGACCCACACCTCCTTCTGGGCGAGGCGGCCGCGGCAGACGTCGATCTTGGCCAGAGCGTCGGTGGCGTAGCGGCTGTCGGGATATTCCTTGACCAGCTTTCTGAACTGCTCGATCGCCTTGGACGTCAGCCCCTGGTCCTGCTCGACCGGCTTCAACTGGTCATAGTAGCTCATGGATAGCCGGTACTGTACGAGATCGGCGATCTGATGGCGTGGATAGAAGGAGAGGAACGTCTCGAACTCCTTCACGGCCTTGTCGAACTCGGCCTCGCGGTAGAACGCCTCGCCGATCAGGAAGCGCGCCCGCGGGGCCCAGGACGAGTTCGGATGGCGCTCGACGATCTTGCGGAAGGCGTCGCGCGCCTCGAGGTACCGGCGGCGCTCCAGCTCGTTCTCCCCCAGCGAGTAGAGCTCGTCCGCCGGCAGGATCGGGGTGGGCGCCGGACGCATCCAGGCGCACCCGCCCGACGCCAGCAGCAGGCCTGCGAGGAGGAATCGCGTCAGGGAGACGGGGAGCATCCGCATGAAAAATTGGCCCATACATATAGCACAGTCGGGGTTTTCCCGGTAGTGCAGGGGTTCTACGGTACCCGGCGCCACGCCCTCCGCTCGGGCGCCGGAGGGGTATGATCGGGGCCATGCTGCCCACCATGCTCCGCCTCCGCCAGACGTTCGCGCGGCCCCGAGTCGTGGACATCCCCGGCAGCGTCGCCCGGAGCCTGCAGGGGGCCGGACTGGCCATCAAGCGTGGCGACACCGTGGCGGTGGGCGCGGGCAGCCGGGGGATCGCCAGCATCGACACGATCGTCGGCGCCACCGTGCGCTGGCTGCGCGACCTCGGCGCCCAACCCTTCGTGTTCCCGGCCATGGGCAGCCACGGCGGTGGCACCGTCGAGGGTCAGCTGTCGGTGCTCGAGCACTACGGGATCACCGAGGCGACGATGGGATGCCCGATCCGCGCCACCATGGAGGTCGATCAGGTCGGCGAGGCTCTCGGTCTGCCGGTCTGGCTCGACCGGTACGCGGCCGAGGCCGACTGGATCGGGATGGTCAACCGGATCAAGCCCCACACGGACTTCAAGGGCTCGATCGAGTCCGGCCTGTTCAAGATGATGACGATCGGGCTGGGCAAGTGGAAGGGCGCCGTTCAATACCACCAGGCCAACGTCACGCACGGCTACGAGACCGTCATCACCGCGGTCGGCCGCGAGATCCTGGCCAAGGTGAAGATCGGGTTCGGGGTGGGCATCGTCGAGAACGGGTACGACGAGACGGCGGTGATCGAAGCCTTCAACGCGCAGGATCTCGAGGCGGGCGAGCGCCGCCTCCTCAAGAGCGCGCGCGAGTGGATGGCCCGGCTACCCTTCTCGCCGATCGACGTGCTCATCGTGGAGGAGATGGGCAAGAACATCTCGGGCTCCGGCATGGACACCAACGTGATCGGCCGCCCCACCAACCCGCACGAGCCGTTCCCGGCCGACCCCAAGATCCTCTGGATCGTCGCCCTCGACCTGACCGACGAGAGCTACGGCAACGCGATCGGCATCGGCAACGCCGACTTCACCACCCGCCGGCTCGTCGACAAGATCGACATGAAGCCGACGCTGATCAACGCGATCACGGCGTGCGAGCCGGGCGTCGCCAAGGTCCCCGCGACCTTCGAGACCGACCGCGAGGCGGTCGAGGCGGCGCTGTCCTGCATCGGGCTCACGCCGCCCGAGCGGGCGCGCGTCGTCCGCATCAAGAGCACGCTCATGCTCGGCGAGCTGGAGGTCTCGGAGGCCTACGCCGCCGAGGTGGCCGGGCGCGGTGACCTGACCGTGCTCGGCGAGGCGCCGCTCCGCTTCGACGCCACCGGGCGCCTCGCCTCCTGACGGAACGCGGGCACCCAACGCGCGACCTAACAGGAAGCGCGGCCTGACAAGACGCGGGCTTCACGCCTGATCGCTCTGCCGGGGCTCAAGGTGGTAACCTCCTCGTAACGATGAAAGCGCGTCGCAGTCCCGGGCTGGCGGCCCACTGATGGGGCGCCGCACCGTCATCGGGCTGGCTGTGCTCGTCGCCTTCGGCATCCTGGGCTGGGGCGGCTGGGCGTGGTACCGCTCCACCGGCGAGGTCTCCACGGACGACGCGTATGTCGAGGGCACGATCTCTCCGGTGAGCGCCAAGGTCTCCGGCCACGTCGTGGAGATGCTCGTTCGCGACAACCAGGCCGTGCGCGTCAACGAGGTCCTGCTCCGCGTGGACCCGCGCGACTACGAAGCCAAGCGCGACCAGGCCCGCGCCGCCGTCGCCGTGGCCGAGGCCAACGTGCGCGCCGCCCGCGCCGAGCTGCCGCTGGCGCGAGACACGACGCGCGCGCAGGTGGACGAGGTGCGCGCGGCGCTGGAGGGGACGCGGGTCGGCGTGCGGTCGAGCGAGTCGGCGGTGGACGAGGCTCGCGCGCGTCTGGAGTCCAAGCGGGCGGCGGCGGCGGCCAGCCGGGCCGACGTGACGGCGGCCGAGAGCCTGCAGCGCAAGGCCCGGCGCGACCTCGAGCGCATGCAGGCGCTCATGAAGAACGACTACGTCTCCCGCCGCGAGCACGACGACGCGATGGCCGCGCTCGAGGCCGCCGACGCGGCGCTGGAGGCGTCGCGGCGGCGGCTCGGCGCGATCGAGAAGGAGGTCCAGCAGACGGAGGCCGAGGTGGCCTCGCGGGTGCTGGGCATCGAACAATCCCGCCAGCGGGTGACCGAGGTACGGGGCACGCTGGCGCGGGCCGAGAGCCAGCAGCAAACGGTGTCGGTGAAGATCGCCGAGCTGGCGCGGGCCGAGGCCCAGCTACGCTCGGCCCAGGCCGACCTCGCGGTGGCCGACCTGAACCTCGAGCACACGGTCGTGCGGGCGCCGAGCGACGGCGTCGTCTCCAAGCGTAGCGTGGAGGTCGGCCAGATCGTCCAGCCCGGCCAACCGCTGCTGGCCCTGGTGCCGCTGGCCGACGTGTGGGTGATCGCCAACTTCAAGGAGACCCAGCTCACGAAGATCCGGCCCGGCCAGCGCGCCGAGGTCCGGATCGACAGCTTTCCGGACACGATCTTCGTGGGCGCCGTGAACTCGATCAGCGCCGGCACCGGCTCGCGGTTCTCGCTCCTGCCGCCGGAGAACGCGACCGGCAACTGGGTGAAGGTGGTGCAGCGGGTGCCGGTGAAGATCCTCCTCGACGGCAAGGTCATCGGTAACCCGCAACCCCTGCGGGCCGGCATGTCGGCCACCGTGACCGTCCGCTTGAAGTGACCGCGGCGGCCCGGCCGCGGTCGAGTAGCTCAGTACCCCTTCTGCTTGTCGATCAGCGCCAGTAACGGGCCACCGTCGCGCATCCGCCGCAGGTTCTCGATGAAGGTGGCGATGACGCGGCCGGCGCGGCGAGGGGAGCCGCCGGCGGTGTGCGGGGTGACGATGGCGCGCGGATGGGTCCACAGCTTGTGGCCGGGCGGCAGCGGCTCGGGATCGGTGACGTCGAGGCCGGCGCCGCCGATGAGGCCCTCCTCGAGCGCGGCGAGCAGGTCGTCGCCGTAGACGATGGCGCCGCGGGTGACGTTGACGAGGATCGCGTGGCGGCGCATGCGGCGGAACAGGTCGCGTGAGAACAGGTGGCGCGTGGCCTTGGTCAGCGGCAGGCAGATGACGACGACGTCCGAGCCGCCGAGCAAGTCGTGGAGCCGCTCGCTCTTCCACAGCGTCACGCCCGCCATGCCCGGCACGTCGTCGACGTCCACCGCCAGCACCTTCATGCCGAAGCCGAGCGCGCGCTCGGCCACCGCGCGGCCGGTGCCGCCGAAGCCCATGATGCCGAGCGTCTGCTCGTACAGCTCCCACTGCTCCTTGCGGATGGGCTCGCGCAGGCTGTAGTCCGGCCGGCGCACGGCGGTGTGCAGCCCGCGCGTGAGGCCGAGCAGCAGCGCGAAGGCGTGCTCGGCCAGGTGGATGCCGACCTCGCCCTTCTCGCTGGCCAGGATCACGTCGCTGGCCACCAGCTCGGGCGTGAGGATGGCGTCGACGCCGGCCCCGATCGAGTGGTAGTAGCGCAGGCGCCGGGCGCCGAGGAAGACGTCGTTCGGCACGCGGCCGAACACCACGTCGGTGTCGGCGATCTCCTTGCGCTGGGTCTCGGCGTCGCGCGCCTCGATCAGCGTGGAGCCCGGCCCGGCCAGCTCCAGGATGCGCGTGCGGTCGGCGTCGGGGATGGCGGGGCAGATCATGTTGGGCGTGTAGAGGATCTTCATAGCAGTCTCTCCATGATGATCGTGTCGACCCACGCGCCGTCGAGCCGGCCCTGTTCCTTGTAGACGCCGACGGTGCGGAAGCCGAGCTTGTCGTAGAGCGCCATGCCACCCGGGTTGAAGGGAAACGCCGAGAGCACCAGCTTGTGATACCCGTGCTCGCGGCCGAGCTCGACGAGCCGGGTGAGGAGGACGCGGCCGGCGCCCTTGCCGCGCCACTGCCGCTCGACGTAGACGGAGACGTCGGCCACGAAGCGATAGGCGTCGCGCGCGTTGAACACGTTGAGGCTGGCCCAGGCTATTGGAGCGGGTGGCGCGTGGTCGGGTAGGGGCGTGGGTGGCCTGGCCGAGGCGGTTGCCGGCGATGTTGTAGCGGGGACCGCGTGCTCGGGTACGAGCGTGGGTGGCCTGTTCGAGGAGGTTGCCGGCGTCGCCAACTCGCAGACGATCACGGGGTGGCGCGGGCTTCTCGCGGCCAGCCACTGCCGGCGCTCGTCGGCGGTGCGCAGCTCGGTCTCGAGCGTGGCCAGGCGGTCCTCGATGCCCTGGTTGTAGATCTGGCAGATGGCGGCGGCGTCAGCCTCGGTGGCCGGCCTGATCCGATAGTCCATGCCGCGTCACCCGAGCTCGCGCGCGTCGAGTCGTCCATCCTTCTGCAGGCGGGCGAACTCGTCGAGGGTGCGGCGCACGCCGTCCACCAGCGCGGTGGCGGGCGCCGGTCCGAGGTCGCGCTGATAGCGGGTGTCGTCGAGCGCGGTCGCGAACGGCATCGGCTGGTCGACGTGGGTGATCAGGCCCTTGGCCGGGGGCCAGGCCGTCTCGATCACGCGCACCACGTCGGCGAGCGGAGCCGCGCTGCCGTGCAGGTTGTAGACGCGGGCGCGATCGAGCGTGGCGCGGGCGGCCCGGATGAGCGCGCGGGCGACGTCCTCGACGTAGATCATGTCGGTGCTGCCGCCCCAGCGCAGCTCGTAGGGCCGCCCCAGCACCGCGGCCTTCATGGCCAGCGTCGGCG
>JBGPZN010000579.1:0-2318 GCA_041493815.1 Methylomirabilia bacterium | reverse complement strand
CCTGCGTGGCAACCCCAGCCTCGACGACACGATCAAGCGCCTGCAGGCGTTCGAGAAGGCCGGCGCCGACGTGCTGATGGCGCCCGGACTGCCGGATCTCGCCGCCGTGCGCGCCGTCTGCGCCGCCGTGTCCAGGCCCGTCAACTTCATGGCCGGCATCAAGGGCAAGTCGTTCACCGTGGCCGAGCTGCAGGCCGCCGGCGTGCGGCGGATCAGCCTCGCGACCTCGCTCTATCGGTTGGCGATGACGGGCGTCGTCGAGGCCGCGCGGGAGGTCAAGGACAAGGGCACGTTCGGCTACCTCGACCGCTCGCTGGGCACGCCCGACGTCAACAGCTTCATGCAGGGCTGATCAGCGGTCAGCTTCCGGCCGAGGCCTTCAGCCGGGGCGCGACGTCGCGCGCGAAGCGCTCGAGGCTCGCGTTCATGCGCTCCGGCCGCAGCCCGGGCGGCACCGCCCAGGTGACGAGGTCGGTGATCCCGTGCTCGGCGATGAACGCTGACAGCTCGGCCACGCAGTGCTCGACGTCGCCGACGACCCACGTCTGGGGAATGCTCGGGCCGTCGCGCGCGACGGGCTGAAACCGCCCGGCCTCGGCGAAGAACCGCGCGTAGAGCTGGCCGCGGTACCGCTCGGCCGCGCGCACGGCCGGCCAGTCGCGCTCGCGGTCGTCGGTGACGAGACAGCCGCGGATGATCCCGACGCGGTAGGCGCCGGGATCGCGGCCCGTGCGCTTCAACGCGTCGTGCCACGGCTCCAGCACCTGGTCGCGCGGGCCCTGCGGCAGCAGGTGGCAGTCGAACCTCGCGGCCCGGCGCGCCCCGCCCTCGGACATCGCCGCCAGCCACAGTGGTGGCCCGCCCGGCTGCACGTAGCGCGGGCGAACGACGACGTCGTCGAACTGGTAGCGGGTGCCGTGGAAGCTGAAGCGCTCGCCGGCGAAACAGCGACGCAGCACCTCGAGGCCCTCCTCCGTCCGCGACACGCGCTGGGGTAGCGGCAGGCCGAAGCCGCGGAACTCGTGGGGCGCGTAGCCCATGCCCACGCCGAGCTCGACCCGCCCGCCGCTCAGGTTGTCGAGCACGGCCAGATCTTCGGCGAGCCGGATCGGATGGTTGAAGGGCAGCAGGCAGATGTCCGAGGAGAAGCGCACGCGCCGGGTCCGGGCCGCCATGGCGCCGGCGACCGGCGTCCACGACGGCAGGTAGCCGTCGTCGACGAAGTGGTGCTCGGTGAACCACACGAGGTCGAGGCCGAGCCCGTCGAGCCAGGCGACCTGCTCGACGATCTCGGCGTAGAGCCGCGGGGTGTCGATCCCGGAGTCGGGAGGATTGCGAAAGTCGTAGACGACGCCGAGGCGTAGCGGAAGCCGCCGCATCGGCCCAGTATAGTCGCGCGTCGTGTAGAATTCCGTCATGTCCCCCGCGCGACTGACCGCTCTGCTGCTGAACGCCGGCCACGCGCTCGATCACCTCTTCCTGCTCATCTTCGCCACCGCGGTGGCGGCCATCGCCGCCGACTGGGGAATGGTCTGGCAGGACCTGATGCCCTACACGGTGGGCGCCTTCGTGATGTTCGGGCTGGGCTCGTTGCCGGCGGGCCGGCTGGGCGACCTGTGGGGCCGGCGCGCGATGATGGTCGTGTTCTTCCTCGGCCTGGGCGCCTGCGGCCTGCTGGTCGCGCTCACGAGCGGCGTGTGGTCGCTGGCGGCGGCGCTGACGCTCATGGGCGTCTTCGCGTCGATCTATCACCCGGTCGGCATTCCGATGCTCGTGCAGCAGGCGAAGAACCCCGGGTTCACGATCGGCGTCAACGGCCTGTTCGGCAACCTCGGCATCGCCGTCGCCGCCGTCCTCACCGGGCTCCTCGTCAAGTACGCCGGCTGGCGCGTCGCCTTCGCCGTGCCCGGCGCGCTCGCGCTGCTGGCCGGCGTGCTCTTCCTGGCGCTCGTGCCGCGCGAGGAGATGGCCCCGGCCAGGCGGCCGAAGAAGTCCGTCGACCTGCCGCGCGCGGTGATGGCGCGCGTGCTGCTGGTGATGACGCTGGCGGCCATCTCCAGCAGCCTCATCTTCAATTTCACCACCAACGGCAACGGCCACCTGCTGACCGAGCGGCTGCGCGGGCTGATCGACGACCCGGCCCGGATCGGCGTGCTGCTGGCGATCGTCTACACCATCGCCTCGTTCGCCCAGCTCGTGGTCGGCAAGCTCATCGACCGCTATCCGCTCAAGTGGGTGTACCTGCCGATCGTGGCCATGCAGGTGCCGCTGTTCCTGCTGGCCGCGCCGTCCGGCGGCTGGCCGCTCTACGCGACGAT
>JBGPZN010000296.1:0-4734 GCA_041493815.1 Methylomirabilia bacterium | reverse complement strand
CTGCGCTACGACTCCGACCGCCGCCTGCTCGCCGCCGCGCCCTGAGGCGTCAGCGCACTAGCTCGGCCAGCAGCGTCTCGCCCAGCGGCCACGGACCGAAGCCGGCGTCGGCGTTGAGGTGGCCGCTGTTGCCCGCGTCCACGAACCGACTGCCCCACGCGCCGGCGAGACCCCGCGCGCGCTCGAAATCGGTGAAGGGGTCGTTGCGGCTGGCGACGACGATGCTCGGAAACGCCAGCCGCGCGCGGGGCATCGGCGCGAAGCCCTCGCTCAACGGCGGGAAGTCAGGGTCCTCGACATCGGGCGGGGCCACCAGCAGCGCCCCCTGGATCGGCAGCGCGCCGGCGCTCGCGCAGTGCACGAGCGCGACGCAGCCGAGGCTGTGAGCGACCACCACCGCCGGCCGTCCGGCCGCGCGGATCTCACGCGTGAGCGTTTCCACCCACTCGGTACGGATCGGGTACTGCCAGTCGCGCTGGACGACGCGACGAAAGCCCGGGTTCGCCTGCTCCCACAGACTCTGCCAGTGCCTGGGACCGGAATCGCCCCAGCCGGGGACGATCAGAACGGGCGTGGTCAACGACCGGCTCAGGGCGGGGGAAAGAGGCGCTCGCCGTTCTTCCAGGCGATCTGCTCGGCGATCTCGCGCGGCAGCTGCTGCAGCCAGCGCTGCACGGCCTCGTTGGCGTCGCGCACGCTCTCCCAGCGCGAGGTCACCCAGGTGTCGGTGCCGACCAGGAAACGGTCGGGATGGCGCATGAAGAGCTTGCGCCACTCGGGGTCGAGCGTGCCGCCGGGCGCCACGTCCGAACGCAGCGCCAGCTCGACCCACAGCATCGGATAGCGGTCGACCAGCTCGCCCACGCGCTGGGCCGAGGCCGACATGCCGGCGTGCGCCCACAGCAGGCGCGCGGCCGGGTAGGTCTTGAGCATCGCCTCGGCGGTGGCGTCGTCGATGTGGCACCAGAGGAAGAGCTTGTGCTGGGCGGCCAGCTCGGCGAAGCGCTTCACCACCGGGGCGGGCACGTCGCTCACGCCGAAGTGCGACTCACCGATCGCGCGATAGATGCCGCGCTTGAGCCGCTCCTCGACGTACGCGGCCACGGCCGGATCGCGCGGCCACGTGCTCATGTCCTCGCGCGTGCGATAGGGCCGCAGCGACGGCACGATCCCCGCCGGTGATTTCTCGTACAGCTTGAGCGTGCCGTCGTCGGGCGTGCTCGACACCAGGGCCCGGCGCACGCCGGCCCGGGCCAGGATCGACAGGATGCGCTCCGGCGTGTAGGCGTCCCAGTCGGGCCGGCTGTAGTGGATGTGCGAGTCGAAGATCGGGTACTGCGCGGCGGCCGCCGCCGGGGCCAGCAGCGCCGCCGCCAGGAGGATCGCGCCCAGGCGCATCATCGGCCCGAGGGTACCACGGCCCCTCAAGCCGCGTGGTCGCGCGGCCGGCAGACCTTGCAGGGTCGATAGCCCACGCTGGCGGCGTCGGCCACCGACGCGAAGACCACGCGCCCGTCTTCGCCGATGCGCTGCTCGTGCCGGCAGCCGCGCCGGCAGACGATGCGCGTGCTCGCGAAGCCGACCAGCAGCGGCGTGGCACGCTCCAGGGCCAGCAGTCGCGTCTTGAGCGCGGGCCCGAAGGCGTAGTGGCCCCAGGTGCCGTCGCCGCGGATCACGCGGTGGCAGGGGACGATCACCGGCACCGGGTTGGCACCGAGCGCGTTGCCGACGGCGCGGGCCGCCCGCGGATGGCCGATGCGCCGGGCCAGCGCCGCGTACGACGACACCTCGCCGAACGGGATGCGCCGCGCCTCGGCCAGCACCTGGTCCTGGAACTCGGCCACGCCGGCGAGGTCGACCGGCACCGTGAAGAACGTCCGCCGCCCGGCCAGGTACTCGGCCAGCTCGGCCCGCGCCTGTTCGACGTGACGGCGGCCACGGCCGGCGGCGACGTCGCGCCCGCGCCCGTAGGCCAGGCGCGACACGCCGAGCTCGGTCGCCTGGAAGTGAAACCGATCGGCCAGCGCCTCCAGGGTGGGGGCCGGCTCGCGCAGCGCCGCCCGCACACGCCCCGGCAGCGTGGCCGGCGCCGGCACCGTGAACAGCTCTCGCAGCATCTCGTCAGTCCGATCCATCGTGTCCTCCTGCCTGCAGCGCCTTCTTCAAGATCGCCTTGCCGCGCCTGAGCTGGCTCTTCACCGTGTTGATCGAGATCCCGCGAATCGTCGCCAGCTCGCCGTAGCCGAGCCCGTCGACGTAGTGCAGCGCGAGGAGCATGCGCGCCTCGCGGGGGACGGTCTCGAGTGCTCGGGCGAGGTCCACGCGGTCCGCGGTCGGCGGCTGAATACCGCCCTCTCCATTGAGAATGGAAGGGGCGAGACGCCCCCTCCATTTCCTCCCCGGTTCGCGTTCCGGCGCCACGTCGCCCGATCCCGCCTCAAGACTCACGTCGGAGGCCTCGTTCCGCACGCGGCGGCGGCGCAGCTCGTCGATGCACACGTTCGTGAGCGCGCGATAGAGCCAGGTCGAGACCGCCCAGCGCGGCGAGTAGCTCGCGCGGGCCGCGAAGCACTTGAGCAGCGCGCGCTGCACCGCGTCCTCCGCGTCGGCGCGGTTGCCAAGCATACGGTAGGCCACCGAATAGAGGCGACCGGCGTAGTCCTGGGCCACTCGGGTGAAGATGCCCTCATCCATGCTCGAACTGGTATACGCCTGGGCCGGCCAAAAGGGTGGAAGAGCGACGTCCGGCGGATGTGGCAGTATAGGCGGCGCTGCGGTCAGCGCGGCGAGAGGAGCCCGTCATGCAATACCGTCCGGTCGAAGGCTGGGGCCGCCTGCCCGAGGGCTGGTCGTTCGTGGAGGCCACGAGCGTCGCCGTCGACGCCAGCGACAACGTCTGGGTCTTCAACCGCGGCCAGCATCCGGTGATCGTCTTCGATCGTGACGGCAAGTTCCTGCGCTCGTGGGGCGAGGGACTGATCCGGCGCGCCCACGGCATCAACGTCGGGCCCGACGGCAGCATCTGGCTCACCGACGACCTGCACCACACGATCCGACAGTTCACGCCGGAGGGGAAGCTGCTACTGACCATCGGCGATCCCGACCAGGCATCGACGCTGCACGGCGGCAAGCCGTTCAATCGCCCGACCCACTCGGCCATCTGTCCCAAGACCGGCAACATCTACATCTCCGACGGCTACGGCAACTCGCGCGTGCACAAGTTCGATCCCACCGGCCGGCCGCTGCAGTCATGGGGCGAGCCGGGCACCGATCCCGGCTGCTTCAACATCCCGCATAACATCGCCACCGATGCCGCCGGCCTCGTGTACGTGGCCGACCGCGAGAACTCCCGCGTGCAGATCTTCGACGGCAACGGCAGGTATCTCGACCAGTGGAAGAATCTCCACCGGCCGTGCGGGCTCTACGCGGACTCGCGCAACGATGTCTTCTACGTCGGCGAGCTGCCGACGCACCTGCCGGTCAACAAGGAAGTGCCCAACATCGGCGCCCGCGTCAGCATCCTGTCCATCAAGGGGGAGCTGATCGGACGCGTGGGCGGGCGGTTCGCCGGTGAGAAGCCCGGCGAGTTCGTGGCGCCGCACGGTGTGGCCGTGGACTCCCGCGGCGACTTCTACGTGGCGGAGGTGTCGTTCACGGCGGTGGGCCAGCACGAGACGCCGCCGCGCGAGCTGCGATCGTTCCAGAAGTTTGTACGAGCATGAGCCGGCTGGACGACGCTGGCGTCGCTCAGGCGCTGCGACAGACACCGGGCTGGGAGCGCGCGGGCAGCGAGATCCGACGGACGTACCGATTCAAGGACTTCCGGGAGGCGCTGGCGTTCGTCAACCGCGTGGGTGACCTGGCCGAGCGCGCCGGTCATCACCCCGACATCGACATCCGCTATAACGCCGTCACGCTGGCGCTGAGCACGCACGACGCCGGCGGGCTGACGGCGAAGGATTTCGAGCTGGCGCGGGCGATCGACGCCGCCTAACCCGCAAGCTCACCAGTACCGCATCGCGTCGCGCAGGATCCAGTCGAGCTGGGCGGCGCCGACGGTGCGGGGGGCGCCGGACAGCAGGCGTGGTTGCTTGAGCGTGCCCTCGATGAGCGCGGTGACGTCGCGCTCGCCGTAGCCGACCGCCGTGAGCCCGTTCGGAATGCCGATGTCTTGCATGAGCGCCATCAGCGCGCGAGGCAGCGCCTCCCGTCGCTCGTCGTTCGACAGACCGGCCACCGGATAGCCCATGAGCCCGGCGGCCCGCAGGTGCCGCTCGGGCGCCGTCGCGTACGTGAACCGGAACGCCGACGGCGCGGTGAGGATGACCGACATCCCGTGCGGGATCAGCGGGTGGCGGGTCCGGTAGCCGGCCGGCACGTCGTCGCGCACGAGGCCGGCGATCGGGTAGGCCACCGCGTGCGGGATGTGCACGCCGGCGTTGCCGAAGCCGATGCCCGCGTAGTTGGCGGCGAGCGCCAGATGCACGCGCGCGTCGAGGTCGTCGCCGTTGAGCACGGCCCGCCGCAGGTAGCGGCCGACGTACTCGATGGCCTTCTCGCACCAGAGATCGCAGGCCGGGTTGGCGCCGATGTGGGCGCAGCAGCCGGTGCGACACGCCCGCCTTCACGTCCTGGGCGAGCACGTGGGTCACCGCCACCGCCGTCGTCTCGCTGCCGGTGCCGGCGGTCGTGGGCACCGCGATGAGCGGCCGCGGCTCGGCAGCGTCACACCCT
>JBGPZN010000321.1:0-4354 GCA_041493815.1 Methylomirabilia bacterium | reverse complement strand
CGCCGTTCGATTTCAAGATCGCGCTGACCATGGCCGGCGACGCGATCGTCGCCGACTACGCGGGCACCTCGCCCCAGCAGCCGCGCGCCATCAACTGCGTGCTGGCCTACACCTTCGCGATGACGGCCTACGCGGTGCGCTGCGCCCTGCTCCCGGGCCTGCCCAACAACGAGGGCATGTACCGGCCGATCACGGTCGTGGCGCCCGAGGGCTCGCTGCTCAATCCCCGCTTCCCGGCCGCCGTCGTCAGCCGCGCCACCACCGGCCACTACGTGCCGGCGCTGGTGCTCGGAGCGCTGCACCAGGTGATCCCCGAGCGCGTGATGGCGGGCGCCGGCTCGCCGCTGTGGGCGCTGAGCCAGTCGAGCACGCGTGAGGACGGCAAGCCCTATACGACGGTGCTGTTCTTCAACGGCGGCATGGGCGCCACGCCGGTCAAGGACGGCGAGAACGTGCTGTCGTGGCCGAGCAACATCTCCTCCACCCCGGTGGAGGTGGCCGAGCGCAACAGCCCGCTCTTCTTCCACTACAAGCGCATGCGGACGGGCTCGGGCGGCGTCGGCCGCTTCCGCGGCGGCCTGGGCCAGGACGTGCTGATCGAGAGCCGCTCGCCGCGACCGATCGTGCTGAGCGTCATGGCCGAGCGCACGACCTTTCCGGCGCCCGGCCTGGCCGGCGGCGGCGCCGGCGGCCGCGGCGACGTCCGCATCAACGGCCGCCGCGTCGACAACCGCAAGCAGTACGTGCTGGAGCGCGGCGACCGCGTGCTCGTCAGCACCCCGGGCGGCGGTGGCTACGGCCCCACCCGCGCGCGCGACCGCGCCCTCGCCGCCCGCGACCTCGCGCTGGGCTACACCGGCAGCACACAGCGCCGCCGCTCCCCCTGAGTGGGGGGCCCCGATATGGCCCGCCAGAGGCCATTTGCTGCCCCGGAGGCGGAGCTGCTGGATCTCCGCCGGCTGGGCTTGGCCCAGTTGGCGACGCTGGAGCGCCGCACCGCCCGCGGGGGGCGGGACACCATCGACCACGGCCCCAACGGGCACGATGACGTGACCAACGCCGCGTGTGGGGCGCTGCTCCTGGCCACGGTGCCGCGAGATGAACCGATCATGATCTGGGGAGGTGGAGCGCCGTCGACGCCCACGCCACCGGAGACGCCAGAGGAAACCGCTGCGCGCGAGGCTGCCACCGCGGCGCGGGAGCAGCAGCGCAAGGAGCAGTCCGCGCGAGCAGTGAGCGAGTTGGTGCGGGAAACCGGCGTGTGGTGCGCGGGCGGCCGTCTAGGCGCCCCGACCGCACGTTGGTGACTTTTCGGCTATCCCTTCAACTCGCGCTTCAGTTCTTTAAGGAAGCGCCAGTCGGTGCCTTGGGCGATGATCTTCTGCGGGTTCGCCTTGATCATGCCCGCGTCGCGCAGCCGGAGCGCATAGAAGCGCACCGTGGCCTCCGGGTCGTACTCGCGCCATTTGTTGTACGGGATCTCCTTCATCGCCTGGAGGGCGTAGTCGTACCGGTTCACGTAGTCCTTGTCCACGAGGAACCGGGCGACGCGCGCGGGTTCCTGTGCGCAGATGTCGGCGGCCTTCAGGATGGCTCGCATTGTCCGCTTCGTCGCCACCGGGTGCGTACGGACGAAATCGCGGTTCCCGGCCAGACTGCAGCAGAAGTGCTGGGCCCAGGGTCGATCGCTGTTGCTGGCAACGACCACGTGGCCGATCTTCTTTGCCCGCAACTCCTGGGCATCAACCGGAAAGGCTAGGTACGCGTCGACCTTGCCCTCTGTAAAGAGCTGCTTCGCCTCGGGATGGCTGAGCCAGTTGAAGTCCTTGGCGGGATCGAGCCCCACGTACAACGCCATGCTCTCGACAAAGAGGTGGCCAACGCCGAGCACCCGGCGCGGTGTGCGTAGCCCAGTGGGGGCGCCAAATCCATAGAGCGCGACGGTCTTACCCTTCAAATCCCGGATCGTGCGCACCTGGTCCGTCCCGAACAGCTCGTAGCAGCCGATATGGATCCCGGCGAGGAACACGACCGGTTGCCCCGCGTCAATGTTGAGCAAAAGGTCCGGGGTAAAGTTCATGCTGATGTCGACAAGGCCCTCGGCCAGGGCCTGTTCGATCGGCGGTTCACTGACGTATTGCACATCAGAGAACCCCTCGGCGCGCAGCAACTCTTCGGCGAGGTACTGCGGGGCCTTACACATGGCCGGTAAACGCGCCAGTCGGATTCGTGTTGTCTCCGGCGGCGGCTCAGCGGCTGCCAGGTGGGGTCGTATTCCGAGGAGGCCAGCCGTCCCCGCAACGGTCAACCCTCCTACGAACTCGCGGCGACTCCAGCGTGAGGACCGGTGATCCTCCATGGAGGGATCCCCCCTTTGCTGACCGCATCCTACTCTCGTTGGCGCCGAGCATGTCGATGACGTCGAGCATGGGCAACGTGGCGGCGCGAGCAGGCCGAGCCAGGTCCTGACTGGGGGTGGGACGGACGGTGGTCACGTTCATCGAGTTGGGGTTGACGATCCCGCAATCGGGACGGCGGCGCGCTCCAAACCGCGTGGCCGAGCAGTTTCCCCGAACTGGCCACCGAGCGCCTCCCCAGGGCACGCTACGCACCACGGAGCGCGCGTCTGGCAGGGCCTGGACGCGTGTGGCCTGGACCCGTTCCGGGAGCGCCGCCCTGAACGTCGGCCCCGGGGCTTAAAGGGGGCGCGATTCGGGCGCTGCACCCGCGGGTCGCCGCCCGCACCACTGCCCTCATCACGCCGGCTCGGGCCTTCGGGGACGGAAAACAGGAGATCAGTCATGCCCGCTAGTGTCGCCACCCCCGCGGCACGCGTCGATAGATTTCTTCACAACCTCGCAACCGGGGCGCTCCTCGACCCTGCGATTCGTTCACTGGCTCTGAGTCACCGCGCTACGGAGCCCCCATGTCAGCGCTCACCACATAGCGCAGCGGACCGCCCGGACGGATCGCGTCGAACGGATAGCACGTCAGCAGCACGAGCCCCGCCGCTCCGTCCCCATCGCTGCGAATGACCGCCGTGCGCGAATCGACCACCGCCATCTCCCGCACGCGGAAGCGCGCGGGCGGGTGACCCGGCGTGTCGACGATCACCTCGTCCCCCGGCCGCACGCGCTGGAGAAAGCTGAAGTGCGTGTCGCGGTGGCCGGAGATGATCGCCGTCCCCGCCGCGCCCGGCCGCGCGCTACTGCTGGCGTGCCCGGGGGCGAAGGCCAGCGTGCGACCGCTGACGCCGTCGAGCACGATGAGGTCGGCGCCGTGGGCCGGCACGCGCAGCCGGGCCACCGGCCACGTGTCGGCCCACGGCCACGGCCTCACGTCCGACTCGCCCGCCAGGGTCCGCGCCCACGCGCGCTGCAGCAGGTGCTGGGCGAGGCGGGCCTTGGCGTAGATCCACACGCCGTGGCCCACCTGCCACACGCCCATCGCCGCGAGCGCCACGGCGAGGACGCGGAGCGCCCTACCGGCCACGCCGGCGCCTCACGACGGCCAGCGCGACGTCGCGCCGGAGGGCGACGCCGAGCCCGGCGGCGAGCAGCAACGCGGCGAGACCGGCGAGCAGGTGCAGCGGCCCCGGCGTGGCGCCCTGGCCGAGCCCGAACACCGCCTCGTACTGCCAGCCGTGTGGCAGGTTGGTCGCGAGCGCGTGCGTGGTCAGTCCCGCGTCGCCGGGCCGCACCGGCGTGACGTCTACCGCCACCAGGCTCGTGTGGGCACTGACGAGATGGTGGCGCAGCGCCACGTCGATCACCGCGAGGCGGACGCCGTCGTCCGGCGCGCCGGCGCGCTGCCGGTCGAGCAGAGCGGCGATCTTCGCCCGCGCCCAGTGCACCGACAGCCCGGCGCCCGGCCCCGCCTGGTGCAGCGACACGCGCGACTCCCATGGCATCGTGCCGAAGCGACCGCGCACCACCGCCTCGGAGGGCAGCGCCCGCGCCCGCACTGCGACGACGATCGGCTCGCCCACGTAGAGGTCGGGGATCAGCCCCGGCAGGACCTCGACGTCGTCGGCGCCGGGCAGCTCGAGCCGCACGTCGGCCAGCACCGGCGACTCCAGCTTGTGGAAGAGCGCGGTCATCTTCTGCTGCACCTCGGTCGGGTTGCCGATGTAGGTGAAGGTGCCTCGCCCGAGCCGGGCGGCCTCGCGCATGAAGTGGCTGTTGGGGGCCGAGCCGATGCCGATGGTGAACAGCCGGCTGTCGCCGAGCCGCTCGCGAATCGCCTGGAACAGGCGCGTCTCGTTGCCGACCGCGCCGTCGGTGAGGAAGATCACTTGGCGCAGCCGGTCGGAGCGCTCGCCGCCGTCCAGCGCGCGCAGCAGGGCCGGCAGCAT
>JBGPZN010000315.1:0-4392 GCA_041493815.1 Methylomirabilia bacterium | reverse complement strand
GGTCCAGCCGTCGCGCGCCAGGATCTGCACGTGCTCTGGCGCCAGGACGACGAACGACTCGCCCGGGCTGAAGCTGCCGAGGCTGGCCATGGTGTCGGCGAGGGCCACGATCACCGCCTCCGCCGTTTCACCGTAGTGGCTCAGCACGTTGTGCGGCCCCTCGGCGGCGAAGACGGTGACCGCGCTCGTCCCCGGGGCGAGACCGCGGGTCACGTGCAGTGGCTCCCAGGGATTCTCCTCCTCCAACTCGGCGATGCAGTACGAGTACTTGCCGGGGTGGCCCTGGGTCGAGCGATCGAGCAGGCCCGGCTGGGCGCCGAGGCAATTGAGCGTGTTGAGCCGGATGGCGCGGCCGATCGTGGCGTTGGCCCGCCACCCCGGGCCGAAGACGTTGCCGCCGGCGTTGAACCCCAGACGCTGTCGGATCGGGCCGTTGACGACGACCAGCGTCGCCGAGCCGCCCGTGCTCGTGATGGCTCCGTGCAGCGTAAACGCCGGATCCGCCATGGCCTCGAGGGCTCCGAGCAGCACCGGCATGTACTCCGGCCGGCAACCCGCCAGCACCGCGTTGATCGCGACCTTCTCGGCCGTGATGGTCCGGCGTCGCGTCGTCTCGGTCAGCACCACGTCACCCGGCGCGCGGCCCGCCGCCGCGAGAAACGCGCGCACGGCGTCCTCGGTGGCCGGCACCACCGGAAGGCCGTCGGTCCAGCCACGCTCGAAGTACGCTTCGACAGCCTCCGGCCAACCAGCGACGGCAACCTGGGCGGCGGCAAGCGGCATGAACTCCTCCTTGCAGGCAAGAATACTTCCATGCTGAGGCAATGCCCACATGAGACTGACGCAACGCGATCCGGCGTGCCTCGAGCAGTTAGGGTGTATCGGTTCGTCGACGTTGAATGGCCGCCGGCTACATGGCTATCATTGGCCCATGGAAGTGGATGACCCGCCGCTAAGGACCCGCCGCTGGACTCGAGTCGAGTACGACCGGCTCATCGAGTACGGCGTTCTCGCCGAGGACGAGCACCTCGAACTACTCGACGGCCGGCTCGTGGTGCGCGAGCCTCAAGGAAGGCGTCATAGCGCCGCGGTCGTGGCACTGCAGCAGGCGCTGGCGCAGGCGTTCGGTGCAGGCTTCCACGTTCGCCCCCAGCTGCCCATCGCGCTCGACGATGCCTCGGAGCCGGAGCCGGACGCCGTCGTCGTACGGGGAGCGCCGTGGGACTATGCGAGCCGCCATCCCGTCGCACCTGTCCTGCTCGTCGAGATCGCCGAAACATCGCTCGCCATCGATCGCCAACACAAGGGCAGCATCTACGCTCGCGCCGGGATTGCCGACTACTGGATCGTGAACCTTCCGGAGGCCGTCCTCGAGATCTACCGCGATCCGGCTCCATCCGCCTCCGCGCGCTTCGGCTGGGCGTACCGCAGCACGCAGCACCTCATGCGCGACGCCTCGATCGCGCCGCTCGCCGCTCCCACCGCCCTCATCGCCGTCACGGCCCTGCTCCCTCCAGCCTGAAGCGCTCGGTCGCGCGACGCGTGCCGACGTCACCGGCGGACCCGGGAATCGGCGACTACAGCAGGTAGCGTCGCACCTGGTGCGCCGGCGTGAGATACCGACCGACCATCAACCGCACGAACAGCAGCGAGCCGATGGCCGTGGCCACCGCCTGCATGCACACCACCACGATCTGATATCGAATCGCCACGAGCGGCGACGATCCGGCCAGGATCTGGCCCGTCATCATGCCGGGGAGCTGGACGAGCCCCACGGTCATCATCCCGTTCACGGTGGGAATCATCGAGGCCCGGAGCGAGGCGCGCACCAGGGGCCGCACCGCCTCGCGGCCGGAGAACCCGAGGGCAAGGCGCGCTTCCACCTCCTCGCGGCGCGCGGCAAGATCCGATTGCAACCGGTCGCCGGCCAACGCGGCGCTCGTCATCGAGTTCCCCAGGATCATGCCGGCGATCGGGATGAGATATTGCGGCTCCCACCAGGGCTGGGGACGGACGACCAGGCCGATGACGTAGGACAGCGTCGCGGCCGTCGAGACCGACAACGCGGCCGCGGCGATCCAGTAGATGCCGGGGATGGGTTTGGCCAGTCGGGACACTGCCGCGTGCGTCGCCACACCGATCATCACGCACAGGATCAGCAGGACCCAGTACCAGCGGGCCGCCGTGAACACCGCGGCCAGGATGAGGCCGACGAGGTAGAGCTGGATCACCGTGCGCACGGCGCCGATCAGGAGATCGCGCTCGAGGCCGAGCGCCTGTCGGGCCGAGATGGCGATGACCACGGCCACCAGGAGCAGCGCCAGCCCGAGCTGCCAGAACGAGAGGTCGACCACGCCGCTCATGCGCTGCCGCCCGGTGGATGATCGCCGGCCAGGAAGGCCTGAAGCCGCTGATCCACGATCGAGCCGTCGGGCGCGTCGTCGAGCCGCTCGTACGCCTGCACGTGCCCCTTGACGAGGTACAGGAGCGCGCCGCCGAGCCGGCGTACGAGCTCGGGCGAATGCGTGACCGCCACGATGCTGAGCCGCCGGGTCTGCCGAAGCCGCGAGATCGTCTCCACCACCAGCGCGGCGTTGGGCGGGTCGAGCGCGGAGGTCGGCTCGTCGAGGAGCAGCGCCTGGGGGTCGCGCACGAGCGCGCGCGCAATCGTGACCCGCTGCTTCTCGCCTCCCGAGAGCGTGGTGGCATCGCGGTCCAGCAGCTCGGCGTCGAGGCCAACCTCACCCAGCGTCTCGCGCAGCCGGAGCTCGGACACATCGAGCGCGACTCCCGCCGCCCGGAGGCAGAGATTGTCGCGGACGGTGCCCTCGAAGAGCACGGGCGTCTGCAGCACGAGCGCCGCCCGGCGCCGGAGCTCGAGCGGATCCCAGTCGGTGATCGCGCGGCCGTCGAAGCGCACCGTGCCGGCGGTCGGCTCCTCCAGACGGTTGAGGCAGCGCAAGAGCGATGATTTGCCGGAGCCGGACGGACCCACCAGCGTCAGCGCCCCTCCGCGCTCGACGTCCACCGTCACGTCGCCGAGGATCGGCGCCGGCGGCTGTCCCCGGCGTCCCGGGTACGCCAGAGACAGATGCTCCACCTGGAAGATCGAGTCGCGGGCCGGGCTCGCACGATCCTGCATCGGGGCTATGAGTCGTGCACGCTCGCGAGCACCGCGGGCAGCGCAGCCAGCGCCTCCCGCAGACACCCGCGAACTCGCGCGATGTTCTCCTCCGCCTTCTCCGGGATCCCCCCGCGGGTGATGTGCGCGATGTATTCCTCGCGGCTGGTCGTCATCAGCAACGACGCATTGATCTCCAGCTGGAGCGCGTGGACGCGTCGGCTCTGCGGCTGGCCGTAGGTGGCCACGATGTTGCCACCGGTGTAGCCGCTGACGTTGGCGTGCACCTCGAAGCCGTGGCGGGTGAAGATCTCGGCCACGGTCGCCGCCAGCCGCGCGTCGCACGTCGCGTCGTGGCGGGTGCCGATGATCACCTGGTGGTCGTTCATCCGGCGCGGGCTGCCGGTGTGGCCGTCGAGCACTAGCGCGTAGCCGTAGGCCTGGTGCAGCTCGCCGAGCAGCTGCTCCAGCGTCGCGTAGTACGGATCGTAGAGCGTCCGCAGGCGTTCCTCGAGCTCGGTGACACCGAGCGGGCGCGCGAAGATGGCCACGTCGCGCATCGTGTGCGTGCGCACGACCCCGCGGCGGGAGCGCACCTCGTCGGCGTGGAGCTCGAAGTCGTCGCGCCGGCGGTTCACGTCGACGAACATGCGCGAGAACGGCGTGGCCAGCACGGTGGCGCCGTGCTGGTGCAGGTCGCCGTAGAGATCGCCCGCGAAGGTATCGGCGAAGCCGTAGGCGAAGGTCTCGAACCTGGGCTCGCCGTAGTCCTCGCGGGTGATGTGAGGCAGCGGCTCGGTGCCGTAGTGGGGCACGCTCACCAGCACCGGCGTACGCGTCCCCGGCGCGGGGTGCCTGACGATCGGAAACGCTCGCTCCATCGCCGCGGGCGCCGCCTAGATGACGAGCGACTTGCTGCCGTCGATCACCAGGGCGGCGCCGTTGATGTAGCCGGCCCGGTCGGAGACCAGGAAGCAGACGGCATCGGCGATGTCGTCGCCGGTGCCCACCCGTCCCGAGGGGATCGTCTTGACGAGCTGGCCGAGCAGGACGTCCGGCGACGTGCGCTGGGCCGCCGCCGTCGCCTCCAGCAACCGGTCCGCGCGCGCCGTCTGGATGCGGCCGGGCGCCACGCTGTTCACCCGGATGCCCAGCGGGCCTAGCTCCATCGACAGCTCCTTGCTGAACATTCGGATCGCGGCGTTGCAGGCGCTGCCCGGCGTGTGCAGGGGCACGGCCTGCTGGGTGGTGCCGGTGATGTTGACGATGGT
>JBGPZN010000367.1:0-3904 GCA_041493815.1 Methylomirabilia bacterium | reverse complement strand
GTTCTTCACGCACGGCAGCGGCTCGTAGTTGTCGTCGAGACCGACCACCGTCAGCATTCGCCCGAACAGGCCGCCCCGCGCGTTGACCTCGTCGTAGTACGCCTGGGCGCCGCGGTAGAACTCGGTACCGAGGCCGGCCGCGGTGCCCTTGAACGCCGCGCTCATCCCGATGCGGACCTCGCGGGTGGTGACCCCCGGCGCGCTGGCGCTCGGCACCTCGACCGGGACCCACTTCGTCGACGGCCGCGGCGACGCCGCCTGGGCGGCGGCCCCGGCGGCGCGTCCGAGCGTCGCCGGCACCAGCGCGGCGGACAGCAAGCGGAGGACGGCTCGTCGATTCATCATGCCCCTCCCGAGGCGGGTTCCCAGGCGCGCCGGAGCGCGGCCAGCACCGCGCGCCCATCGAGCAGCGTGGCCTGACCGCCGGTGTCGGCGCTCAGCTCGCCCATCGTGAAGCTCCCGGGTGTGTCGTGGGCCGGTGGCCGCACGCCGTCGAGCGTGGTGAGGCCGAGCACGGCCTCGATGAGGACGGCGGCGCGCCGCTCGCCGTCGGCCAGCACGAGGGCCCGATCGGTCGCCGCGCGGACGGGCAGGCCGAGCAGCGGACGCGCCTCCACCACCGGCAGGACGTTGCCGCGCAGGTTCATGACGCCGACCACCGCCGCCGGCGCGCCCGGCACCGGCGTGGTGGCGTCGAGCACGACCACCTCGCGGGCGTCCGTCACGTCCACGGCGAACTGCCGGCCGCCGAGCACCACCACGCAGGCGCGGGCGGTGGGCGGCGCCTCGGACGAGGTCGCGAGCGCGGTGGGGGCCGGCGTCTCAGCGGACAAAGCGGCCCACCATCGTCAGCAGCTGGTCGGACGTGAACGGCTTGCCGAGATAGTCGTCGGCGCCCTGGCGCTTGCCCCACAGGCGATCGCTCTCCTGATTCTTGGAGGACACCAGCACGACCGGCGTCGTCCGCGTCTGCGCATTGCGCTTGAGCGAGCGCAGCAGCTCGTAGCCGTTGCGCTTCGGCATGACGATGTCGAGCAGCAGCACGTCGGGGCGCTCGATCGTGACCTTGTCCTCCAGCGCGTCGCCGTTGATGAGCGACACGACCTGGTGCCCGGCGCCGAGGAGGATCGACTCCATGAGCTTGAGCTCGGAGTAGGCGTCGTCGACGACCATGACTTTCGCCATCGCTCCCCCTCCCTCGTGACACTCGTGCGACCGTGCACCAAGGGGTGCAACGCGATTGCCAAGCGCGCTGGACGTCAACGTGTGCGGAAGGCGGACATGACACCGTCTGACAGTGTCCACGTGCGGTCATCTGCACCCCCCGACGCCCGCGAATGGCACGCGCGCGTCAAATCGCCCCGGGCGACGCCGCGCCGGTATCGCCGGCGTGGACGGAGTGACATATCATGTGGCCATGCGGACACCCGCCGGGCTCACGGAACGGGAGACGCTCGAGCGCTACGAGAAGCGCGGCGCCCTGCTGCGCGGCCACTTTCGCCTCACGTCCGGCCTGCACTCCGACATCTATCTGCAGTCGGCGCTGGTGCTCCAGCATCCCGAGGACGCCGCCGCCCTCGGCGAAGGGCTGGCGGCGTCGTTCCGCGACGATCGCGTGCAGACCGTGCTGGCGCCGGCGATCGGCGGCATCCTCGTCGCCCACGAGGTCGCCCGAGCCCTGGGGGTGCGCGCACTGTTCACCGAGCGGGAGAACGGCGTGATGCGGCTGCGGCGCGGCTTCACGCTCAGCCCCGGCGAGCGCTGCCTGGTAGTCGAGGACGTCATCACCACCGGCGGCTCCACGCGCGAGGTCGTGCAGTGCGTGGAGGAGCACGGCGCCAGCGTGGTCGGCGTCGGCTCGCTGATCGATCGCAGCGGCGGCACCGCCGCCTTCCCGATGAAGCGCGTAGCCCTGGCCACCGTGACGGCCACGACGTACCCGCCGGAATCCTGTCCGCTCTGCCAGGCCGGGAGCGTCGCGATCAAGCCCGGCAGCCGCACCTGACGGTCGGCGCGCGGGCGTCACGTCGGTGGCGGACGCTAGCCGGCTCGAGTACGAGCAGCGGGTCAACCGGGTCATCGATCACGTCCGCGCGCACCTGGCCGAGGAACTGTCCCTGGCGACGCTGGCCCGGGTGGCGGCCTTCTCGCCGTTTCACTTCCACCGCGTCTTCCGGGCCGTCACCGGCGAGACGCTGTTCGGCTTCATCCAGCGCCAGCGGATCGAGAAGGCCGCCGGCGCCCTGCGCCAGCACCCCGGGCTGAGCGTCCTGGCGGTGGCGCTCGATCACGGGTTCGCGTCGGCGGCGACGTTCGCGCGCGCGTTCCGGGCGCGCTTCGGAATGACCGCCACCCAGTGGCAGGCCGGCGGCGCCGAGCGCTGGCGCGCCCGCCAGGCGTCCGGGCGCAAGCCGGGCAAACCGCTTCGCAAGCCGGGCAAAGCACGGCGCGCCGGGCGGGCGGATACTCCTCGCAATCGCCCCACGGAGGAGCCCATGCGCGTTCAGGTCCGCGATCTGCCCGCGTTCCACGTCGCCTACATGCGCTACGTCGGGCCCTACGGCGCTCACGGCATTCCCGCGCTGTGGCGCCAGCTGCGCACGTGGATGGAGCCCCGCGGTCTGCGCGCGCCGGCGCACCCGCGGCTCGGTGTCGCCTACGACGACCCGGCCATCACCGCGGCCGAGCGGTGCCGCTACGACGCCTGCGTCGTCGTCCCGCCCGACTTCACGGCCGATCAGTGGGTCAACGTGACGGACGTGGTGGCCGGCCGCCACGCGGTCGCCGCGTTCGCCGGCACCGCCCACGAGATCGAGGACGCGTGGAACCGCGTCTTCAGCGCGTGGCTGCCGGGCAGCGGATACGAGCCCGACGACCGGCCCTGCTACGAGCTGTATCGCGGCGATCCGACCGACGAGGCCAAGCCACACCGCTTCCGGTGCGAGCTGTGCCTGCCCGTGAGACCGCTGTGAGCCGCGGTGGCGCGCCGGATCCGCTGGCCTACTACGCGAGCCAGGGCCCGATCACCGATCCCGGCCCCGAGGCCGGCGCGCTCGCCGGCCTGCCCGGCGACCTCCGCGCGCTCGCCCGGATCGTGCAAGGCCTCGTCTTCCACTACTTCGCCGACGAGGCGATCTTCGGCTGGCGGCCCCCGCGAGAACGGATCACCGAGATCGACACGCGCCACGCGGCGGCCATGCTGGCGCGCCTGGCTGCGCTCGACGCGCGGCCGCTGACCGAGCCGCGGCCGCCCGAGCGACGCCTGGTCGGCTGCTGTCGCGACTTCACGGTGCTGCTGTGTGCGCTGGCGCGCGCGCGCGGGATACCGGCCCGCGCGCGCGTCGGCTTCGCGCGCTACTTCAGCCCGGGCTTCCACGTCGACCACGAGATCCTCGAGTGGTGGGATGGCGGGCAGCGTCGCTGGCGGCTGGTCGATCCCCAGCTGAGCGAGCGCCACCTCGCCCACTATCGGATCGGCTTCGACCCCTTCGACGTGCCTCGCGACCAGTTCCTCGTGGGCGGGCACGCCTGGCAGCTGTGTCGAGCCGGCGACGCCGATCCGGACACGTTCGGGCTGGCGCCCGAGCTGTCGCAGCCGCGGGGGCTGGGGTTCGTGCGCGGTCACGTGGTCCAGGATCTCGCCGCGCTGAACAAGATCGAGCTGCTGCTGTGGGACGTCTGGGGGCTGATGCAGGCCGAGCCCGATGCCGAGCTGGCGCTTCTCGACGAAGTGGCTGAGCGCACGCAGGCCGCGGACGGCTTCGCCGACGCGCGCCGTCTCTACGCCACGCCCGGCCTCGCGGTGCCCGGCCGCGTCCGCTGTCTCAGCCCAGCGATCGGCCCCCACGAGGTCGCGCTCGACCTCGATGCCTCAGTGGAAACCGGCTCGAGGCGGACGGCGGGG
>JBGPZN010000539.1:0-2560 GCA_041493815.1 Methylomirabilia bacterium | reverse complement strand
GCCAGCCTGACCGGCGGGGCGGCCAGCACCTCCTCTCGCTCGACCCCGAGACGGCGCGCGAGTTCCACGACGAGACGCTGCCCGTCGACGGGGCCAAGCTCGCCCACTTCTGCTCGATGTGCGGGCCGAAGTTCTGCTCGATGCGGCCGGGCGGGCGCCTTACAGGGCGCGCTGGCGTATCGATCTGCCGACGTTGACTTGAATGGTTCGGCCTGATGCAATGGAGTCCGAGGAGACGAGGGATGGAGCCTACGCACGTCGTTCTCGGTGCCCTGCTCGTGGTCAGCGTCGTCATCTCGGTCGTCGGGTTTCGAGTAATGTTCCGGCGCTCCGAGCTCGACGAGGCGATCGACGCGGCGACGTTTCTCGCGCTCCGTGATCTGCGGGAGTGGCTAGAGCGCACGCGCGTAGAGCGCAGCAAGTAGATCGCTCTACCTCCCCTGGCCGTTGGCGCATCGCCGCGCGGTGCGGTTGCGCGACGGCAATGGCGCGTCTATGCTGCGCGCCATGACCACGCTCACTCCCTCCAAGCTCATGGGCGCCGAGGTCAAGCGCAAGGAAGATCCGCGCATGATCACCGGCACCTCCACCTACGTGACCGACGTCGTGCTGCCCGGCATGTTGTGGGTGGCGTTCGTGCGCAGTCCGCACGGCCACGCCCGCATTCGAACGATCGACGCCAGGGCCGCGCTGAAGGTGCCCGGGGTGCGCATGGTCGTGACCGGCGAGGATATCCGCGCGCTGGCGAGGCCACTGCCGCCCGCCAGCGCGTCGGCCGAGGGAGGCTTCAGCGCCGCGGCGCCGGGGCGCCAGCACTGGGCGCTGTCGACCGAGGTGGTCCGCCACGTCGGGGAAGCGGTGGCCGCCGTCGTGGCCGAGTCCGACTACGCCGCCCACGACGGCGTCGAGGCGGTGCGCGTCGACTGGGAGCCGCTGCCGGCGGTGAGCGACGTCTTCGCGGCCCTGGCGCCGGGTGCCCCGCAGCTGCACGCCGACGCGCCCGGCAACATCGAGCACAAGAATCAGATCAAGTCCGGCGATCCCGACGCCGCCTTCGCCCGGGCCAGGCGCGTGGTGAAGCAGCGCATGGTGAGCCAGCGCCTGTGCAGCGTGGCCATGGAGCCGCGCGCCTGCGTGGCCGCCCCCGACCCGACCACGCGCGGCATCGTCGTGTGGGCCACGACCCAGGCGCCTCACAACTTGCGGGCCGATCTGGCCGGCGTCCTCGGCATGGACCAGAACATGATCCGGGTGATCAATCCCGACATGGGTGGCGGCTTCGGCAACAAGTTCGGCTGCTACCCGGAGGACGTGGTGCTGGCCGCCCTCGCCCGGCACCATCGCATGGCCCTCAAGTGGGTGGAGACGCGCGTCGAGCACATGGTGGCGACGACCCACGGCCGCGCCCAGGTGGCCGACCTCGAGGCCGCCGTCGAGGACGACGGCACCATCACCGCGCTGCGCATGTCGGTGACCGCGAACATCGGCGCCTATCCCGTCTTCACGTTCATCCCCGACCTCACG
This sequence comes from Methylomirabilia bacterium, assembly GCA_041493815.1. Taxonomy (GTDB): domain Bacteria; phylum Methylomirabilota; class Methylomirabilia; order Rokubacteriales; family CSP1-6; genus AR5. Next base: position 1,036 of record JBGPZN010000539.1, on the reverse strand, counting down.
CTGTCCATGGGCGTCGGCGTCTACAAGGTCACCGACGTGGATCTGCAATCGACCTGCGTGTTCACGAACACGACGACGGTGGCCGCCTATCGCGGGGCCGGCCGGCCCGAGGCCGCGTACTACCTGGAGCGCCTGATCGACATCGTGGCCGCCGAGCTGGGCAAGAACCCGGAGGAGGTGCGCCGGAAGAACTTCATCCCGCCCAGCGCGTTCCCCTACGCGACGCCGACCGGCCAGAACTACGACTCCGGCGAGTACGACCGCGCGCTGACCAAGGCACTGGACCTGGCCGGCGTCGACACGCTGCGCCGCGAGCAGAAGGAGCGGGTGGATCGCAACGACCGCACGCGACTGGGCATCGGGCAGGCCGTCTACGTCGAGATGTGCGGCTTCGGTCCCTACGAGAGCGCGGTGGTACGGGTGGAGCCGTCGGGCACGGTCACCGCCTACACCGGGACGTCGGCGCACGGCCAGGGGCACGAGACGACGTTCGCGCAGATCATCGCCGACCACCTCGGCGTCGACTTCGACAAGATCGTCGTCCGCCACGGCGACACCGCCGCCGTGCAGATGGGCAACGGCACCGGCGGCAGCCGCAGCCTCGCCGTCGGCGGCACCGCGATCCTGAACGCGACCATCAAGGTGCAGGAGAAGGCGCGCCGCATCGCCGCCAGCATGCTGGAGGCCGCCTTCGAGGACGTCGTGCTCGAGGCGGGCCGCTACCAGGTCAAGGGCGCGCCCGCCAAGGCGCTGGGCCTCGCCGCCATCGCCGCGACCGCTCACGGCGAGGGCCTCGCCAAGGACATCGAGCACGGCCTGGAGGCAACCGATTTCTTCCGCCCGCCTCAGCTCGTCTACCCGTTCGGCGCCCACGTCGCGGTGGTCGAGGTCGATCGCGACACCGGGGCCGTGCGCCTGCGCGACTACGTCTCGGTCGACGACTGCGGCGTGCGCATCTCGCCGATGCTGGTGGCGGGACAGGTCCACGGGGGTCTCGCCCAGGGCATCGCGCAGGCCCTGTGGGAGGATCTCGTCT
>JBGPZN010000421.1:0-3429 GCA_041493815.1 Methylomirabilia bacterium | reverse complement strand
CACGATGAAGTTGCCGGCGACGGTCGGCTCGATCGGGTAGTAGGTCGCCAGCAACCCGCCGGCGGCGGCCACCAGCGCGATCCCGGTGCCGAAGGCCAGCGCGTGCATCGCCCTCACGTCGATCCCCTGGTAGCCGGCGGCCTCGGCATCGTCGGCGGCGGCGCGCAGCGCCTTGCCGACGTCGGTCCGCGTCAGGAAGACGTAGACCGCCGCCGCCAGCACCAGCGCCATCACGAACGCGTACGACCGCGCCTGGTTGAGCAGCACCGGTCCCACCGCGAACGCCTGGGTGGCGTACGCGGTGGGGATGCCGCGCGGCGTCGGCGTCAGGATCATGGTCGTGGCGTTGGTGATCACCAGCGACAGCCCGAGCGTGACGATGAGCTGGGCGTCGTGCTGGCGGGCGGGATCGCCGCCGCCGGTGACGCGGGCCAGCACGCCGCGGTGCACGAGCCAGCCGAGCGCGAAGAACGGCGGGATGGTCAGCAGCGCGCCGAGGAGGGGATCGATCGAGCCGGAGACCGCGTAGAAGTAGGTGAGGTACATCCCCAGCATCATGAAGTCGCCCTGGGCGAAGTTGACGACGCGCATGACGCCGAAGATGAGCGCCAGGCCGATGCTCATCAGCGCGTAGACGCCGCCGACGAGCAGTCCGGTGGCGACGTACTGGACGAGCTCAGCGAGAGCCAACGGCCCGGGCGCCGCGCGCGGCTACTTGTGCCAGGCGATGGGTCGCGTGGCGACCGCGGTCGGGACCACCGTGAAGGGCTCGCCGTCCTGCCACTGCACGATGAGCGGCGTGGCGCCCACGCGCCGGCCGCGCTCGTCGAACTTCACGCGGCTCGGGTAGAAGGCGCTCGCCGCCGGCCCCGAGGAGATGTCGATCTTGGCCAGCGCGTCGCGGATGGCCTTGGGGTCGGCCGATTTCGCCAGCTCGATCGCTTCCTTGATGAGCCACACGTGGGCGTAGGTGCACAGCGGGTCCTGGGTCATGAACGGCTCGCCCGTCCGCTGCTTGAACTTCTTCACCAGCTCGTCCTGGCCCTTGAGCGGATGAGCGGCCACGACAGTTTGGATGTTGTCGAGCGCCTCCTTGCCCAGGGTCTTCACGTACTCCGGGGTCACCAGCCAGGCGCCCACACCCTGGATCGGCGTCTTCACGCTGAACTCCTTGACCTTCTGGAGCACCTGGATCGAGTCGGGGAAGTTCGTGCCGCCGTAGAACATGATGTCGGGCTGGGTGGCGCGGAGCTTCTGCACGATGGCGGTGGCGTCGGCCAGGGGCGGCGTCCACACCTCGTCCACGACCAGCTCGATCCCCTTGGCGGCCAGCAGCTTCTCGCGCAGCGGCTTGAAGAAGAAGACGGTGGCCGCCGTGTTGTCGCCCACGATGGCGGCCTTCTTGATGGGCCGGTTGTTCTTCCTGGCCAGGTCGGTGACGAGATCGAGCGCCTGCTCGGCCTGCAGCGACGAGACGGGCGAGCTCTGGAACGTGTACTTGAAGCCGCGCTCGGTGATGCTGTCGGCGTAGGAGAGCGTCAGCCACGGCACCTGGAGGCGTTCGGCGACTTCGGTGACACCGAGGGTGAAGGATGACAACCAGGAGCCGATCCCTGCACTGATCTTTTCGCGCGTGAGGACGCGCTGGGCCGCGCTGACGGCTTTTTCGACGCTGTCGCCGGCGTCCGCCTCGCGCAGGACGATCTTGGCGCCGCCGAGCGCCTTGATCCCGCCCTGGCTGTTGATCTCCTCGATGGCCATGTCCGCGCCCATCTTCTTGAGCTGGCCCTGGCGCGCCCAGCGCCCGGACAGCGGCGCCACCAGCGCGATCTTGACGTCGTCGGCCGCCGGCGCCGGGATCGGGAACGCGGTGGCGAGGAGGGCCAACACCAGGCCGCTGGCGAGCGCACGCGCGAGAGGAGGCATCGATGGACTCCTTCTGGTAAATGGGGGCGGCCGTTCAGGGTCGGCAGGACTATAGCACTCGCCCCCCGACTGATCTACGCTCTCCTTCTCGAAAGGAGGTCGCCGATGGCCGCGAAGAAGGGCACCGGGTTGTTGATGGTCTGGACCGACGTGCCGGCCGACAAGGAGCCGGACTTCAATCGCTGGTACAACGAGGAGCACGTGGCCGAGCGGATGGCCGTCCCCGGCTTCCTGAACGCGGCGCGCTACGAGGCCGTGAAGGGCGGGCCCAAGCATCTGGCGGTCTACGAGCTGGAGAGCGCGGCGGTGCTGGACAGCCCGGCCTACAAGAAGGTCCAGGCCAATCCCACGCCGTGGACCAAGCGCTGCTCGCCCGACGTCATCGGCACGACGTTCATCCGCAACGTGTACACGATGATCCATCCGCGCGCGCTCAGCCCGGCCGCGGCCGCCAGCGACATGGCGCCGGCGCTGCAGCTCGGGCGCATGGACGTCCCGCCCGAGGTCGATGCCGAGTTCAACGCGTGGTACAACACGATCTACGTGCCGAACTACGAGAAGGTTCCGGGCGTGATCCGCGGCCGGCGCTATCGGGCGACGGCCGGCGCGCCGACCTATCTGACCTTCTACGAGTTCGACAATCCCAAGGTCTCGGAGACGCCCGCCTGGCTCGCCCAGCGCGATGCCGTGCCCGCGTCCGCCCGCATGCGTACGAACATGCGCCACGCCGCCGGCTCGCCCGGCGTGTACGTCAAGACGTTCCAGATGGGACGCTGAGGGGCATCCGATGCGCGCCGCCGTCATGCGGAATCAGAAGCTGGTGGTCGCCGACGTCCCGGTGCCGACGCTCGGCCCCGGCGACGTGCTGGTCCGCACGCTGGCGTGCGGGATCTGCGGCTCCGACCTGCACGCGCTCAAGCACGCCGAGAAGCTCGTCGAGACGGCGCGCCGGGCGGGGAACGCGTTCGTGATGGACCTCGGCCGTGACGTCATCATGGGCCACGAGTTCTGCGCCGAGATCGTCGAGCACGGGCCGGACACCGCGCGGACGCTGAAGGTCGGCACCCGCGTGTGCTCGCGGCCCACGCTGATGCGGCCGACGGGGCCGCAGAGCATCGGCTACTCGAACGACAACCCCGGCGGCTACGGCGAGTACATGCGGCTCAGCGAAGCGCTGCTGCTCGAGGTACCGAACGGGTTGTCGACGGAGCACGCGGCGCTCACCGAGCCGATGGCGGTGGGTGTCCACGCCGTCGCCAAGGCGCGCCTCGAGCCGGACGACGCGCCACTCGTGATCGGCTGCGGTCCGGTGGGACTGGCGGTGATCGCCGCGCTGCGCCTGCGCGGCGTGCGTCCGATCGTCGCCGCCGACTTCTCGAAGCGGCGCCGCGAGCTGGCGGCGGCGGTGGGCGCCGACCTCGTGGTCGATCCCGCGGCGACGACGCCCTGGCAGAGCTGGCGCGAGGCGGCGGTGTATCGCGATTCCAGCCGGGCGCCCGCGCT
>JBGPZN010000521.1:0-2624 GCA_041493815.1 Methylomirabilia bacterium | reverse complement strand
GCTCCTGACACGCGAGGTCCCGACATGCCCGATACGGTCCTGGTTCCCCCTGACCACACGGTTCCGGTTGCGTTCACCCGGGCACAGCTCGACTGGCTACCCTGGCTCGAACCGCTGGGGGTCGATGCGCTGACCGACCGCCACCTGGCGAGTCTCGTGGACGCCGCGCGCGTGAAGTCGCCGTATTTCCGCCTGCTCGCACGCGATCCGGACGCGCTCGAGGCCCGAACGCGAACCGACAAGGACATCTTCTACAACCCCGATGCCGGCCTGCCGCGGGCGGAGCGCGAACTCGCCGCCGCCGCGACCTCTCGCTTCAACGGGTGCATCTACTGCGCCTCCGTGCACGCGCGATTCGCCGCGACCTATTCGAAACGCGAGACAGATGTGGAGCGTCTGCTCGACGACGGCGTGACCGCCGATCTCGGCGAACGCTGGAACGCCATCGTCGCGGCCTCGGTTGCGCTGACCGCCACGCCGACCGCGTTTGGGCCGGAGCATGTGGACCGCCTGCGTCGTTCAGGGCTCGACGGTCTGGCGATCGCCGACGTCATTCATGCGGCGGCGTTCTTCAACTGGGCCAATCGGCTGATGCTGTCGCTCGGTGAACCGGCGGCCGCGGCTCCGGCATAGGGCCGCGGATGATGTTGCTCGTCGCCGACCTGGTGCCGTCGTGGCGTCCGCGCCGAGCGGTTCACGCGTAGCCGGGGGGCGGGACGAAGGCCTGGAACTCAGCCTCGAGCAACCGGGCGAAGGTCAGGCAGGTCAGGTCGCCGTACTGGGGACCGACGATCTGCACGCCCACGGGGAGGCCGGCCGGCGTGAATCCGCATGGCGCGGCCGTCGAGGGAAGGTAGGACGCGCCGCTGTATCCCGCCCAGAACAGGTGATCGGTCACCGGCACGGGCTTGCCGTTGACGACCACGGTGCGCTCGTGACGCTGGCCCTCCTGATCGTGCGGGAAGGCGGCGTTGCCGGCCACGGGGCACAGGAGCAGGTCGTAGGTCGTGAAGAACTCCGCCCACGCGAGCCGCATGCGGTGGCGCGCCTCGTTCGCGGCCAGCCAGTCCCGATGGGGCAGCACGCTGGCGCGTAGCATGCGCGCGAGGTAGCGGTCGTCATCCGGCGCGAGCGCGCGCGCGAGCCCGAGGTTCTGCTCGAACTCCGCGTCGTTCTGACGGGCCGACGTCGCGGCGCGCAAGAGCCGGACGTAGACGCGGAACGCCTCGCGCGTGTCGATGGCGGGGCGCGCTCGATCGTCGACCTTGGCCTTCTGACGGCCCAGGAAGTCCGCGAGGGCCTGGAGCCGGTCCCGCACCTCGCGGTCAACCTCGCTGTCGGGGGCGTCGAGCATCAGCGCCACCTTGTAGTCTCGCAGCCGCTTCTGCCGCGGCGCCCGAAGACGGAGCTGCCACCCGGCGGCGTCGACCGCGTCGGGCCCCGCCATGACCCTGAGCGCCAGGGCGAGATCGTCGGTGCTCCGCGCCAGGGGTCCCACGACGTCGATGTCGACCGGAGCCACCTGGCCCGGCAGCGCCTGGCCCTGTCGCGGCACGATTCCCCAGGTCGGCTTGTGGCCGAACACGCCGCAGAAGTGCGCCGGGTTGCGGATCGACGAGCCGATATCGCTGCCGGCCTCGAGGGCGGTGAGCCCGGCCGCCAGCGCCGCCGCCGAGCCACCCGACGATCCGCCGGGCGCGCGCGAGAGGTCCCAGGGATTGTTGGTGGTGCCGTGGAGGGCGTTGAAGCTCTGCCAGTCGGCCAGGTAGAGGGGCACGTTGGTCTTGCCGAAGAGCACGACGCCGGCCCCGAGCAAGCGGTCCACGACCACGGCGTTCTTCGTCGCGATGTTGTTCCGGAGGGCCGGCACCCCCCACGTCGTCGGCAGGCCGGCGACGTCATACGACTCCTTGATGGTCATGGGCACGCCGTGAAGCGGACCCCAGACCTTGCCCCCGGCGAGGGCCCGGTCGGCCGCGCGCGCTCGCTTGCGCGCCCCGTCGAAATCGCGGACGACGATGGCGTTGAGCGCCGGGTCGTATTTCTTGACTCGCGCGAGATACAGCTCGAGCAGCTCCAAACACCCGATCTTCTTCTTCCTGATGTCGGCGGCGAGCTGCTTGGCGGAGCGGAACGGGACGTCGAGCATGGCCCAATCACCCGAGGCGCGTGCGGACCGAGACGACCCGCTCGCCGGAGAGGTACACGCGCGCCACGCGCTCGCGCACGGCGATCGCGACGCCGTGCGGCACGAGGCCGTGGCGCGCCGCCACCGCCGCCGCCGTGATCTCGGCGTCGCCCTGCCGGCCGATCACGACGACCTCGTCGCCCACGCGGGCATCGGGGACGGCGGTGAGGTCGATCCGCGTGTGCTCGAGCGACGGCCCGGCCAGGATGGGGACGGCCCGCCCGTGGACGAGGACGCGGCCGTCGTGGAGCATGCCCATTCCATCGGACGTCCCGAGGGGAATGATGCCGAGCCGCATCGGCGCGAGGACGGGGAAGGGCGCCTCGGCGGCGAAGCGCTCGCGCGGCGTCAGATCCTTGACGTGAATGAGGCAGGCCTTGAGGGCGCGGAACGCCGGCCGCAACGGTATCGCGGGCGCGGCGGCGAAGCTCTGCGG
>JBGPZN010000352.1:0-4040 GCA_041493815.1 Methylomirabilia bacterium | reverse complement strand
TGCCGGCTGGTGAACACCGGCGCCTCCAGCACCTCGGCCAGGCGGACGGCCTCGGCCTGGGCGCCCTCGCGCCAGACGTCGTCGCCGAACATCAGCACCGGGCACTGCGCCTGACCCAGCCGGCGGGCGATCGCCTCGATCGTCTGCGGGCGCGCCGGGCCCGGCCGCTCGATCTGGTAGTGGGCGTCCTCGCCGATCTGCGCCTCCAGCCCCTCGCGATTGAGCAGCTCCGCGCTGATCGACAGGTACACCGGACCGGTCGGCGGCGTGGTCGCCTCCCGCAGCGCGCGAATGGTGGCGACGGTGATGGCCGCGGGGTTGGCGTGCACCTGGTAGGCGCAGCGCGCCTCCTTGGTGATCGGCCGCATCGACTCCGCCTGGCTCAGGCCCGGGAAGGGCGCGAGCCCGCGATAGTCCTGCAGCTCGGAGGCCCAGTCGCCGGCGATGACCAGCAGCGACGAGCCGGCGACCTGCGCGTTGAAGAGCTGGCCGGCGAGCTGGTACGAGCCGCCCATCACGTGGGCGATGACGACGCCCACCTTGCCGCTGATGCGGTGGTAGCCGTCGGCCATGGCCGCCACCAGCCCCTCGTGCTTGCCGACCACCAGCCGCTGATCGCCGTCCTCGGCGATCGCCGCGAAGATGCCGGTCTCGGCCGAGCCGGGGTTCGTGAAGAGGTACTCGACCCCCGCGTCCTTGAGGGTCTGCAGCAGGAGCATCCCGCCGGTGCCGGTCACGGTCTTGCGCATGGCCTACCTCGCTGGAGGGTGTCGGTCGCGGAAGCAACTATACTCCGAGTCGCGTACACTGCGCCCACGACCCTGACGGGAGGACGCCCGATGGACACTCGTGACCTGTTCCTCGACCAGCACGCCGTGATGCACTCGGCCGCCGTGGGCGGCAACAAGTTGTCGTTGGCCGAGCGCACGTTCGCCGGCCTGACCGACGCGCAGATGCGCGTGCGCCCGCGCGAGGACCTCAACTCGCTGGCGTGGCTCATGTGGCACATCGCCCGCGCCGAGGACATCATGGTGAACGCCGTGCTGAGCGGGCGATCGCAGGTGTTCGACGACGCCTGGACGAAGCGCCTGGGCATCAGCCGGCGCGACTTCGGGATCGGAATGAGCAGCGCCGAGGTCACCGAGCTGACCGCGCAGATCGAGCCCGGCGCGCTCCGCGAGTACCGCGACGCGGTGGGGACCCGCACGCGCGAGGTGGTCGGCGCCTTCAAGCCTGCCGACTGGGACGGCACGGTGCCGGCCGAGACAGTGCAGCGCGCCGCCGCCGACGGAGCGTTCGGGGCCCGGACCGAGGCGCTGTCGAAGGCGTTCCCGGGCCGGCCGCGCGCGGTGGTGCTGAGCGGCATCGCGCTGTTCCATTCCGCGGGGCACATGGGCGAGGCGACCACCGTCCGCGCCGCCGGAGGGTTCGGTACCGGCATTTGACGACCGTCTGGGAGAAACTCATGCGACTCATGGCCTCGCGTCTCGTCCCCGGATTGCTGGCGCTGCTCCTGCTCGCTGGTGTCTCCGCTCCCGCCGCGGCGGCGCCGGAAGGCACCATGACGTGGGGCGTGCACATCACGCTGGCCTCGCGCTGGCTCGACCCCGCCGAGACCGAGGGCATCATCACGCCGTTCATGGTGCTCTACGCGCTGCACGACGCGCTGGTGAAGCCCATGCCGGCCGGCATCAACACGCCGAGCCTGGCCGAGTCGTTCACGGCGTCGAAGGACGGGCTCACCTACGAGTTCGTCATCCGCAAGGGCGTGAAGTTCCACAACGGCGAGCCGGTGACGGCCGCGGACGTGAAGTTCTCGTTCGAGCGCTACCGGGGCTCGGGGGCCAAGTTGCTCAAGGAGCGCGTGCGCGAGGTCCAGATCGTCGACCCCGGCCGCGTGCGCTTCCAGCTCAAGGAGCCGTGGCCGGACTTCATGACCTTCTACGGCACCTCGGCGACCGGGGCCGGATGGATCGTGCCCAAGGCCTACGTCGAGAAAGTCGGCGACGACGGGTTCAAGCGGGCGCCGATCGGCGCCGGCCCCTACAAGTTCGTCAGCTTCAATCCGGGCATCGAGCTGGTGATGGAAGCGTGGGACGGCTACTGGCGCAAGGTCCCCAACATCAAGCGGCTCGTCTACCGCAGCCTGCCCGAGGAGACCACGCGCGCCGCCGCGCTGAAGAAGGGCGAGGTCGACATCGCGTATCTCTTGACCGGCCCGGTGGCCGAGGACATCCAGCGCACGCCGGGGTTCAAGCTCGTCGCGCCGAAGGAATCGCAGGGCACGTTCTGGCTCGATCTCCCCGACCAGTGGGATCCCAAGTCGCCGTGGCACGACCGGCGCGTGCGCCAGGCGGCGAGCCTGGCCATCGACCGGCAGGCGCTCAACATCGCCGAGACGCTGGGTTTCTCGAAGCCGACCGGCTCGCTCATCCCCCGCGCGCTGGAGTTCTCGCGCTTCTTCGAGCCGGACCCCTACGATCCCGCCAGGGCCAAGCGACTTTTGGCCGAGGCCGGCCATCCCAACGGCTTCGACGCCGGCGACCTCTACCCGTGGCCGCCGTACTTCTCCATGGGCGAGGCGCTGGCGTCGTATCTACAGACCGTCGGCATCCGGACCAAGCTGCGGACCATGGAGCGCGCCGCCCTCACCACGGCGTGGCGCGAGCGCAAGCTCAAGAACGTGATCGTCGGCATCACCGGCGCCGGCGGCAACGCGGCCACGCGGGTCGAGGCCTACGTCAGCAAGAGCGGCATCTACACGTCAGGGATCATGGCGGACGTCGAGGACCTCTACCATCGGCAGGCACGCGAGACGGACGTGAAGAAGCGCGAGGCGCTGATCCACCAGATCCAGCAGATTCTCTACGACCGGGTGACCCACATTCCGATCTACGAGCTGGCGTTCATCTGGGGCGTGGGCCCGACCGTCGACGAGCCCGGCGTCAACCTGATCCGGAGCTTCGCCTACTCGGCCCCGCTGGAGGATCTGCGGCTGAAGCGGCCGTGAGAGTCGCTCAGCCCGCCTGCTGCCAGTAGGGGGGCAGGATCCGCACCTTGAGGATCTTCGCGGCCAGGTCGACGACCTCCTGGTCGTGGACGGCGCCGATCATGATGTTGTGGTGAACGCAGGGGTCCACGTTCGCGCGCGCGCCCTCCACGTAGAGGCGCTTGAGGGCGCGCTGGATCTTGTCGGTCGTCGACGTCACGATCTCCACGCGCAGCCGGACGAGCTGCTGCAGGTCCTCGACCACGGCCACGTCGGTGGGATCGTCCACCGCCACCACGAGCATGCGCTCGGACCGGAAGAGCGGGACCACCCGCCGCCGCATGGCGTACTTCTCGGTGACGAGGGTCGCCAGCGCCGGGTCGAGATTGATGCGGTCGAGATCGAAGAAGTTGATGTGCAGCTGCGAGCACAGCGCCTCGCGCATCGTCTCTTCCGTCACGTACCCGAGGGCCATGAGCGTGCGGCCGAGCGGCTGCCGCGGCTGCTTCTGGCGCGCCAGCGCGGTCTCCAGCTGCTCGGGGGTGATGCGCTTGGCCTTCACCAGCAGCTCGCCCAGGCGAGCGCGCTTGCGGTGGCGCCTCAGCATCGTGGTGAGCTGGGTGCGCGTCAGCCACCCGCGCATCATCAAGATCTGGCCGACCGGGATGTAGGTCTCCAGCGTGCTCTGAACGCGCAGAGCTTCTTGCAGCTGCTCAGGCGTGATGAGCTTTTCCTCGATCAACAGCTCGCCGAACCTGCTCCCGTGGCTGGTCTCGCCGTTGCCGACGACGGTCGCACCACCGCCGACGACGGGTGTTGTCTGCACTAACACGTGCCGCCTCCTCGGTTCAGGCCGATCGTTCACCGAACCCTGTATGGGTCGTTGCCCGGCCGACTACACAGCAAGCCGAGTGCCGGACTCGCGCGTGCACGCTAACCGTCGATGAATGCGGGCGATCGTGGGTGCCGGCGCGGCGCAGCACCCGCGAGCCCGGCCGGGAAGCGGCCAGTTTGAAGCCAGCACCCCGGTCGCGTATCGATCAGCCGCGGT
>JBGPZN010000205.1:0-6241 GCA_041493815.1 Methylomirabilia bacterium | reverse complement strand
GGCGTCGTTGGCGCCGGCCCCGAACTTCTCGATGGCGTCAGCGAGCGAGGTGGCCTCGATCTCGAAGGACAGGGGCAGGAGGCCGCCCGGGGTCAAGAGCTGGGTCTCCCCGACGTAGAGAACCGCGCGGCTGCCGTCCGGCGCGCCGGCGCTCGTCACGGGCGTCAGCATGCGGATCGTCCCGATGCTCCGGTCGGTGAAGAGCTCCTCCCGGTACAGGGAGGCGGGGTCCATCCGGAGCTCGGCGGAGTTCAGCGGTGTCATCATGGGCTTGAAGATAGCCCACGCGGTTGACAGGCGCCACTCATCGGGGTACGACGAGGCGCGGAGGACGACCATGAAAGTCAAAGCCGAGAACGGCCTCGCCCGCATCCTCAAGGCCGAGGGCATCCCCTGGGTGAGCTGCTACCCGACCAGCAATGTCAACAACGCCCTCGGTGAGGAGGGCGTGCCGATCCTCATGATGGGCGAGGAGCGCTTCGCCGTCGCGGTGGCCGACGCCTTCTCGCGCGTGACCTGCGGCAAGCAGATCGGCGTCTGCACCGTCATGGCCAGCCTGAACGCCGCCGGCATCCAGATGGCCTACGGCGCCATCGCCCAGGCCTGGGAGGACTCCTCGCCGCTGCTGGTCATTGCCGAGGGCCTGGGCCGCGGGGCGAGCCGGCACACGCACTACGACATGGCCGGCGCCTTCAAGTCGGCCACCAAGTGGGTGGGCGAGATCGATCGCGCCGAGCTAGTGCCCGACTATCTGCGCCGGGCCTTCACGCACCTGCGCTCCGGTCGCCCCGGCCCCGTGCTGCTCCTCGTCCCCCGCGACCTCGGCGAGTATGACCCCGACGAGCACCCCTACGCCCCGGTGAAGGGCTGGCGCTCTGGACCCGATCCGGACGACGTGAGGTCGGCCGTCAAGGCGCTGCTGGCCGCCCAGGACCCGTTGCTGCACGTGGGCGAGGGCGTGCTCTACGCGGACGCCACCGCCGAGCTGCTGCGCTTCGCCGAGCTGGCCCAGGTGCCGGTGCTCACCACGCTGAAGGCCAAGGGCGTGTTTCCCGAGAACCATCCGCTGTCGGTGGGCGTGCGCGGCTCGCACGCCGATCATTTCTTGCGGAAGTGCGACGTGCTGTTCTCGATCGGCTCCAGCCTCTTCCCCAACCGCTTCAGCCACTCGATCCCCGACGCCGACAAGAAGACGATCGTGCAGTGCACGGTCGACACGCTCGACATCAACCGCAGCTACGAGACCCGTCACGCCGTCATCGGCGACGCCAAGCTGACCCTGCAGGCCTTGATCGACGAGCTCAGCGCCCGCGGGCCCCGCAAGCGGCCGGAGGTGCTCGAGGAGATCCGGGGTGCCCGCCAGACGTTCCAGGCGAAGTTCCAGCCGTGGCTCACGTCCGACGAGACGCCGATCAATCCCTACCGCGTCTACGGCGACCTCATGAAGGTGCTCGATCCCAAGAGCTCGTTCGTCACCGCCGACTCGGGCAACACGCGGGATCAGACCAGCACGATCTACGAGGCGCAGATCCCGCGCGGCTACCTCGGCTGGGGCAACGTCTCCACGCTCGGCTTCAGCCTGGCCGGCGCCGTCGCGGCCAAGCTGGCGTTTCCGAACCGGCAGTGCGTGCACGTCACCGGCGACGCCGGCGTCTGCTACATGATGGGCAACTTCGAGGCGGTGGCGCGCTACAAGATCGGCATCACGACGATCCACATCAACAACGGGGGCTACTCCGGCTACGGCCCCGGCTTCTGGGGCGCCGGCCACGATCCCTACACGTGGAAGGTGTCCGATCACGGCTCGGCCTGCATGTCGTCCATGGCGAAGGCGGTGGGCTTCCACGGCGAGGACGTGACCCAGCCCGCGGAGATCATCCCGGCCCTCAAGCGCGCGCTCGACGAGAATGCCAGGGGTCGCCCGGCGTTCCTGGAATTCATCTGCTCGCACCATCCGGTGCACGGCGGCTGGGTCCGGCCCGCCTGACGGGCCATGAAGCACATCGTCATCTGCGCCGACGGCACCGGCAACAGCGCCGTGAAGGGCCGCGGCACGAACGTCTTCAAGCTGTACGAGGCGATCGACCAGGCCGGGCATCGGCTCACGCCGGGGCTGACGGCGCAGGTGGCGCTCTACCACGACGGCGTCGGGACGGAGTCGTTCAAGTGGCTCCGGTTGCTGAGCGGCGCCACCGGGTGGGGCCTCAGCCGCAACGTCAAGCAGCTCTACGGTGAGCTGGCCCGCGTGTACGCGCCCGGCGACAAGCTCTTCCTGTTCGGCTTCAGCCGCGGCGCCTTCACCGTGCGGACGCTGGCCGGCCTCATCCACGCGTGCGGAGTCCTGGACCTCAAGAAGTATCCGACCAACGCCGCCTTCAACCAGGGCATCGAGGAGGCGTATCGCGAGTACCGCCAGCGGTACAACAGCTGGCTGACCGCCCTGTTTCGCCGCACCAAGGCGCTCGACGCGGCGCGGCTCGCCAAGCTGCGGGCAACCTTCTCGGTGGCGGTGCCCGAGTTCGCCGACCCGGCCCGCGGCAAGCTCATCGAGTTCATGGGCGTGTGGGATACGGTTGACGCCGTCGGCCTGCCGGTCCGGGCCGCCGAGTTCGTGAACACGGTGATCTACAACTTCAAGTTCCCCGACCACACCCTGAACACGTCGGTGGCGCACGCCTGCCACGCCCTGGCGCTGGACGAGGAGCGGGAGAGCTTCGCGCCGCTGCTGTGGGACGAGAAGGCCACGACCGATCCCCAGCGGATCGACCAGGTGTGGTTCGCCGGCGTGCACTCCAACGTGGGCGGTGGCTATCCGCGCCAGGGCATGTCGCTCGTCGCGCTCGACTGGATCATGGCCCGGGCGGAGGCCGCGCCGCACGCCCTGCGCTTTGTCGACGCCGAGCGGGTGGCGTACCGCTACCACGCCGACGTCGACGACAAGATGTACGACTCGCGGGGCGGGGCCAGCGTCTTCTACCGGTGGCTGCCGCGCGACGTCCAGCGGCTGTGCGCCGACACCGGCGTGATCCCCAAGGTGCACCGCAGCGTGTTCGAGCGGATCGCGCGCAACACCGAGGGCTACGCGCCGGGCTCGATCCCGGCCGATCCCCAGGTGATCTCGCTGTCGCAATCGCCGGCGGTGACCGACGCCGTGCGCGCGCTCGTGCGCGACCACCACGGTGCGGCGGGGTCGCTCGTCGAGCGCGAGGCGGGGACGCTGCGCCTGGGCCGCTGGTCGTACTGGCTCTTCGCGTGGGGCCTGTTCGTCACCGCCCTGCTGACGGCCCGCAGCTACGTCGCCGGCGCGCTGGAAGGGACCGCCACCTGGCGGGAGGTGGTGCGCAACGTGGCGGACACGCTCGTCAGCTCGCAGTGGATCGGCCTGGTGCTGCAGACGCTGTGGCGGCACCCCTGGCTCGTCGCGTGGCTGGCGCTCACGCTGGCGCTGGCGTTGTGGGTTGACGGGCGGCTCGATCGCCGCTATTCACACTTCTGGCATGACGACGACATGCGGCTGCGGCTGCGCAAGGCACTCGGACTCGGCTGAGAGAGGAGAACGACGCCATGGCGGATGTGCTGACGGTGGTCGCGAAGATCCGGGCGGCGAAGGGCAAGGGGGACGCGCTGGCGGCGCTCCTGCGCGAGCAGGCGGCGGTCGTGCGCAAGGCGGAGCCCGGCTGCCTGGTGTACCGCCCGCACCGGTCGTCGAAGGACCCCGACCTGTTCATCTTCTACGAGCAGTACAAGGACGATGCGGCCTTCGACCTGCACCGCAAGGCGCCGCACCTGGCCTCGTATCGCGAGCGCCGCGAGAAGGAGGGGCTCACCGAGGGCGCCGCCGAGGTGGAGATCTACCGCTCGCTGACCGACTGACCGGAATGGGCGCCCGGTGATGCCCTTCTCGGACGAGCAGATCATGCTGACGCTCGCCGGCCTCACCTATCGGGGGTTCGCCGACGTCCTCCACGACGACGCCCACGACGGCCGCGTGGCCGCCGCCGTCGACGCGGGGCTGCAGGATCTCGCGCCGGTCCGCGGTGAGTGGGACCTCGTGTGGGGACCGGCCACCAGCCACGAGACGGGCGAGATCGTCGACTCCAGCGCCGTGTACGTCGCCCGTCACCGCCGCGACGGCGGGCGCTACGTCGTGGCCATCCGGGGGACGAATCCGATCTCGCTGTCGGACTGGCGCTTCGGAGACCTCTGGGTCAACACCACGGTGCCGTGGCCCTACGCACCGGCCGGCGCCGGCGCGGTGGTCTCCGCCAGCACCGCGCTGGGGCTCGGCGTGCTGCAGGCGCTGCACTGGCGCCCCTCGGTCACGCCGGCGGCGGGTGTGCTCGCGTCGATCGTGGCCCATACCGCCGAGATACTGCGACGGGTGGGCGCCGCCGCCCCCAGCGGCGCCGATACGCTGCTGGCCGGGCTGCGCGCGCAGCTCCGCGCGCGCGCGACCGAGCTTCTCACGGACTGGGAGCAGCAGGCGTCCGGGCGCGCGGGACTCGAGGCGGTCCTTCGCTTCTTGGCGGCGGCGCGCCGCCATCCCCCTGAGATCCGCCGTCCGCGCCCGCGTCCGGCGGGTCCCCAGGGCGACACAGACCTACTGACCTTCCTCGCCTCGGCGGCCGCCGCACCGGGCCCGGCCCTGGACGTGACGGTCACCGGCCACAGCAAGGGAGCGGCGCTGGCGCAAGCCGTCGCGCTGTGGCTGCGCGAGGCGCTGGACTCGCCGGCCGAGCGGTGGGACGCGGGTCGCGGCGCCCGCGTGCACTGCTACGCGTTCGCCGGCCCCACACCGGGCAACGCCGCCTTCGCCGAGCGCTTCGAGGGGCTCCTCGGCGCCACCCACCACCACGTGCGGAACATGCACGACATCGTCACGCACGCCTGGCAGCCCGACGAGCTGCGCCGGATCCCGGCGCTCTACGGCTCGCGAACCGCGCTCTTCAAGCCGGTCATCGACGCGATCGTGGCCGCGACCGAGCCGCTGGGCTATCGCCACGTCCAGCCCGGCGTGCGGCAGATCGCGGGGCCGCTGCTCGCCTCGCGCTTGTTCGTGGAGGAGTTCATCCATCAGCACCTCGACGCCTACCTGCACGAGCTGGGGCTCGACGCCCACGGCATCGACGCCCTCAGATTGTTCGTCGGGTGAGCGAGGCCGGCGGATGAGCGCGCCGCTTGACCGACCGTATCGGGGCCCCACCGCCGGCCGGCCCATGGGCGTGCCGTTCCCGCCGGAGCCGATGCCGACGCGGTGGGAGGGGACGCTCCTGAAGCGCTGGCACTACGTCACCTTCTGGAGCCCCGAGGTCGTGCTGTGCGTGAACCAGATTCGCGTCGGTCCGATCGCCCAGGAGTACTGGGGCGTGCTGGACCGCACGGCCAAGCGCTTCGTGCAGCGGACGAACTACCTCACGCGCAAGGTCACGCTGTCCCCGACGCGCATGACGCTCGACGAGCGCGACGTTGGCGTCGATCTGCCGATCCGGCCCGACGACGAGTTCGAGGTGTACCGGCCCGAGGGCAAGGCGTACACGTGGTCGCGCAAGCAGTACGTCGCCCGCGCCACGGCCGAGGTGCGGCTGGGGACGCGAACGCTCCGCCCCGAGGGCGCGGTCTTCGTCGACATCCAGGCCGGCTATCATCCGCGCTCGACCAGCTGGCGCTGGTCGGCGGGCAAGGGCGTCGACCAGCACGGACGGCGGATCGGCTGGAACGCGATCGTCGGGCTGGCCGATTCCCCGACGAGCAGCGAGCGCACGCTGTGGATCGAGGGCGTCGGCACGGAGATCGAGCCCGTTCGCTTCACTCCCGACGGCCTGACCGTGACGTTCAGCGACGGTGCGCAGCTCGCGTTCCGCCAGGAGGCCGTCCTCAGCAAGCGGGTGAACCTGGTCGTCCTCAAGTCGAAATACGACCACGGTTTCGGCGTCTGGGAAGGCACGCTCCCCGGCGGCCTCGTACTCCGCGACGGTGTGGGTATCCGCGAGTACATGGACGCCGTCTGGTAGATCCGGCGGTCAGCCTCGCCGGAGCCGCGGCAGCAGCTTCGCCGCCGCCTCGTCCACCTGGGCCAGCTGATCGCCGCCGGCGAAGCGCAGCATCAGGTGGCGGACGCCGGCGTCGATCCACCGCTGCAGCCACGCGACGCACCCCTCGATGGGCCCCGCGTAACAAGCCTGCCGTGCTCGGAGCGCGCTGGCCGGCGCCGCGTAGTACGTCTCGAGAAACGTGTTCAGGC
>JBGPZN010000338.1:0-4169 GCA_041493815.1 Methylomirabilia bacterium | reverse complement strand
CGCATGCGGCCGATTGATCGCGCCGAGTACGACGCCCTCGCCGCGCGCGTCGAGGCGCGGGCCTGGCAGCCGGCCATCGCATGATCTGCATCGCCGACCCCGGGCCCCAGACCACCGTCCAGGACCTCGGCCGCGTCGGCCAGCTCCGCTACGGCATTCCCCCCTCGGGGCCGGTCGACGTGCGCGCGTTCGTGATCGCCAACCGGCTCGTCGGCAACGCCGACGGCGCCGCCGGGCTCGAGTGCACGCTGGTGGGGCCGCGCTTCACCGTCGAGGGGGCGTGCGCGATCGCGGTGACGGGAGCGGCGGCGCCGGTCACGGTGAACGGCGCGGCAGCGGAGCCGTGGACGACGGTTGCCCTGTCGCCGGGCGACGCTGTGCGCGTCGGGGCGGCGCGGGCCGGTGTGCGCGTCTACATCGCGTTCTCGGGCGGCCTCGACGTGCCGCCGGTTCTCGGTTCGCGCGCGACGTACCTGCGCGGCCGGCTGGGCGGCGTCGAGGGGCGAAGCCTCAAGCGCGACGACGTGCTGCGACTGTTGCCGGCGCCGATGCCGGCGGTGCGCGCGCTGGCGGCGGCGCAGATCCCGCCGCTCGAGGCCGAGCCGGAGATCCGCGTCGTGCTGGGGCCGCAGGCGGACCGCTTCACCGCCGAGGGCATCGCCGCCTTCCTCGGCGGGACCTACGAGATGCTGCCGCAGTCCGACCGGATGGGCGCCCGCCTGGCCGGCCCGCGCATCGCGCATGCGCGCGGCCACGACATCATCTCCGACGGCATCGCGCTGGGGTCGATCCAGGTGCCGGGCGACGGCCAGCCGATCGTGCTGCTGGTGGATCGCCAGTCGACCGGCGGCTACACGAAGATCGCCACCGTGGGCTCGTTCGACATCGGCCGTATCGGGCAGGTCAAGCCCGGGCAGCGCGTGCGGTTCCGCGCCGTCGATGTCGCCGAGGCGCATCGCGTGCGCCGGGCGTGGGAGCTATCATTGGCCGGGATCGCCGGCGGGCCCGTGGCCGCGGCGGCATAACAAGACAGGAGAAGGTTCGATGAGCCTGGACAAGGAAGTCACCGAGTACGCGTCGAAGACCAGCCGTTCGCGCACCCTCCACGAGGAGGCGGTGGCGGTCATGCCGGGCGGCAACAGCCGCACGACGACCTTCTTCGATCCCTATCCGTTCTATTTCCAGCGCGGGCAGGGCGCCCACATCTGGGACGTCGACGGCACCGAGCGCGTGGACTTCAACGGCAACTACACGAGCCTCGTGCTCGGCCACGCCACCCCCGACGTGGTGAAGGCCGTGCAGGCGGCGGCCGAGTCGGGGCTGTCGTTCCCGGGGCCCACCGAGCACGAGATCCGGCTGGCCGAGATGCTCGTCCGCCGGGTGCCGTCGGTCGAGAGCCTGCGCTTCACGAACTCCGGCACCGAGGCGACGATGAACGCCGTGCGCCTGGCCCGCGCGTTCACCGGGCGGCCCAAGCTCGCCAAGTTCGAGGGCGCCTTCCACGGCACCCACGACTGGGTGATGGTGAGCGTGAGCGGCGACACCAAGGCGTGGGGCAACCGGCGCCGGCCCAAGCCGGTGGCGTGGTCGGACGGCATTCCGCCCGCCGTCCTCAAGCACACCGTCGTGCTGCCGTGGAACGATCCGGAGGCCTGCGAGGAGATCCTGGCCAAGGAGGCGTCGTCGATCGCCGCCGTCATCGTCGACCCGCTCATGTGCAACGCGGGGCTGCTGCCGCCCATCGACGGCTTCCTGTCGAAGCTGCGCGAGGTGACCGAGCGGCACGGCATCCTGTTGATCCTGGACGAGGTCATCTCGTTCCGCACGGCGTGGGGCGGCGCCCAGGAGCGCCTCGGCGTCCGGCCCGACCTCACGACGTTCGGCAAGATCATCGGCGGCGGCCTGCCGGTCGGCGCCTTCGGCGGCCGGCGCGACGTCATGGCCTACTACGATCCCCGCAAGGGCGGCGCCCGCATCAGCCAGGGGGGGACGTTCAACGCCAACCCGGTGACGATGGCGGCCGGCGTGGCCACGCTGAACGCGCTGACGCCGGAGGCGTACACGCGGCTCGACGTGCTCGGCGATCGGCTCCGCGGCGGCGTCACCCGCCTGCTCGGCAACATGCGGCGGCGCGCGCAGGTGAGCGGCGTGGGCTCGCTCTTCTGGCTGCACTGGACGTCGGAGACGCTGACCGACTATCGCTCGGCCAAGGCCAAGGACACCGAGATGCCGCTGCGCGTGTTCATGGGCATGCTCAACGAGGGCATCCTCGTGACGCCGCGCGGGCTCGGCGCCTGCTCGCTCGCCATGGGCGACGAAGAGGTGGACCGGTTCGTGAACGCACTCGCGCGCGTGCTCTCGCGGGAATGAGGGGGAGGGGGATCCGACATGGCGGGTAAGCACATCGATCTCAATTGTGACATGGGCGAGTCCTACGGCCGCTGGACGCTCGGCGCCGACGAAGAGATCATGCCGCACATCACCTCGGCCAACGTCGCCTGCGGCTTTCACGGCGGCGATCCCCACGTGATGCGCAAGACGGTGGCGCTCGCGCTCCAGCACCAGGTGGCGATCGGCTCGCACCCCTCGCTGCCCGATCTCATGGGTTTCGGGCGCCGGGTGATGGACGTCTCGCCGGCCGAGCTGAAGGACTACCTGTGCTACCAGACGGGCGCGCTGCGCGAGTACTGCCGCGCCGCCGGCACCGAGCTGCAGCACATGAAGCCGCACGGCATTCTCTACACGATGATCGAGAAGCAGCAGGACCAGTCGTGGTCGACCGCCATCGGCGAGGCCTCGCGCGAGTCGGGCCAGGAGCTGATCCTGATGGCCCTGGCGTCCGGCCACTACGACCGGACGGTGCGGAAGATGGGCGTGCGCACCGCCTCCGAGGGGTTCGCCGACCGCGCCTACAACGTCGACCTCAGCCTGGTCTCGCGCAAGCTCCCCGGCTCGCTCATCACCGATCCCAAGCGGGCGGCCGAGCAGGCCGTGCGGATGGCGATGGAGGGCAAGGTCAGGACGATCGACGGCGTGGACGTGGACATCTCGGTGCAGACGATCTGCTGCCACGGCGACACGCCGGGCGCCCAGCACATCGTGCGCACCGTCCGCGAGGCGCTCGACACGGCCGGCTGCCAGGTCAAGCCGCTGCGCGACTGGCTGCCGAAGGCCTGAACGCCGAGATCTGTGGTCGAGGGGCGGCGACCGGTTTGGCGCCGCCCCTGCCGTATCTGGTTGTTTCGATCGCCGGCCTCTAGCCTGACACGCGCAGGCCGTCCCGTCCCGGAGGCGGCTTGCTGGATCTGCCCGCCCTGTGTCCTCGGCGCGCGTCTGATATTCCGAGTGTCGACAGAATCTGACACGCGAGACGACGGCACATTGGTTACGCTAGCTCCGACGGCGTCGTACTCGGTGAGCGACACGTGATTCGTTGACCCGACCTCGAGGACAGCGGCCATGGAGGTCACATGGAACCCGACGACAGGATGCGATCGGACGTCGCCGGGGTGCGACAACTGCTACGCACTCACCCTTGCCAAGCGTCTGAAGGCCATGGGGCAGCCGAAGTACCAGAACGACGGAGACCCGCGCAGATCAGGGCCGGGCTTCGGAGTGACCCTCCACGAGGATCTCATCGACGCTCCCCGCCGGTGGACAGGGCGACGCACCGTGTTCGTCAACTCCATGAGCGACCTCTTTCATGACGAGGTGCCTGAGAGCTTCATCCGCCGTGTATTCGACGTGATGGCCGACACACCCCGGCACACCTATCAGGTGCTCACGAAACGGTCGAAGCGTCTGGCACGGCTGGCTCGGCACCTTCCCTGGCCGCCGAACCTGTGGATGGGGGTTTCGGTCGAGAACCAGAGCTATGCGTTCCGTGCAGATCACCTCCGAGAAGTCCCTGCGACGATCCGGTTCCTGTCCGTGGAACCGTTGCTCGGCCAGTTGAACTTGAAGCTCGAGGGCCTCCACTGGGTGATCGCAGGAGGCGAGTCCGGTCATCGAGCGCGTCCGGTTGATCCCGGATGGGTCGAGGCCATCAGAGACCAATGCACAAGAGCAGGAGTCGCATTCTTCTTCAAGCAATGGGGCGGTCGCACGCCCAAGGCTAAGGGCCGCTCTTTGGGCGGCCGCACCTGGGACGAGATGCCGAAATCCCCTGG
>JBGPZN010000431.1:0-3353 GCA_041493815.1 Methylomirabilia bacterium | reverse complement strand
TCGAGCACCCACGGGCCCACGAAGGCCTGCGTGGGGCACGCGTCCAGACACGCCGTACACGTCCCGCAGTGGTCGGCCGCCGGTCCGTCCGCCACGAGCGCGGCCGTCGTGAGCACCGTGCCGATGAAGAAGTAGGAGCCGCCGCCGACGGCGATGAGGTTCGTGTTCTTGCCGATCCAGCCCAGCCCGGCGCGCGCCGCCAGGTCCCGCTCCAGCACCGCGCTCGTGTCCACCGCCGCCCGGCTGGCGGTTGCGGGTCCACCCGCCTCGCGCAGGTAGTCGACGACGGCGGCCAGGCGCGGACGCATCAGGTCGTGGTAGTCGCGGCCGCGCGCGTAGCGCGACACCGCCCGCCAGCTCGGATCGTCCTCGCGCGGCCCGTACGCCAGCGCCAGCGCCACCACCGAGCGGCAGCCCGGCAGCAGCCGCTCGGGGTCCCCGCGCTCCACCCGCGTGCGCGCGAGATAGTCCATCCCCCCCGCGTAGCCGGCGTCGAGCCAGGCGTCGAAGCGGGCGGCGTGCTCGGCCGGCCCGGCCGGGCCCACCGCGACCCGATCGAAGCCGACCTCCAGCGCGCGGGCCTTCACCGCCTGCGTCAGCGCCAGCGCCGCGAGCGTCACGCCTTGCGGGCCTTCACGACCAGGTGGCTGCGCGTGAGCGTCCGGCCACCCTCCTCCAGGAACCGCACGTAGTGGAACCATCGCCCGTCCGTCTCCCATCGCTCGGCCAGCCCGATCGACGCAGCGAGCGCGGCCTCCACCGAGCCGAAGTGCTGCACCTCGCGCTCGACCTCGAGGTGCTGCACGACGAACCCACACCCCACTAGCACCCGGCGCACCTGGTTCTCATCGTACGCGAAGCGCGAGCGCCGGCCGGTCTCGCGCCACTGGTCGGCGTGGAAGGCGACCAGCGCCAGCGCCCCGCCGGGCTCGAGCGTGCGGCTGCTGTTCTCGATGATCCGATCGGACACGCACAGGTGGGCGACGATGAGGCCGGGACTTCTCCACCCGGTGACGAGGTCGCGATAGTCCTTGGGCGCCTCGGCGTCCAGCACCAGGAACTCGACATTGGTCAGGCGCCTGGCCTCGGCCTGGCGGGTCGCCTCCTCGACGGCGGCGACGTCGCGGTCGATACCGACCACGCGGGGGCAGTGGGGCGCCAGCGCCAGGGCGAGCCGTCCGCTCCCGGTGCCGACGTCGAGGACCGCGGAGTCTTTCAGGCGCTCCGCGCACAGGAGGGCCCAGAAGTGCCTGCTGACGCCGGCCGGCGGCTCAGCCGGTGACGGCCCCATCGGAGGCGCTTGACACCAGGCGCGCGTACTTGGCCATCACGCCGCTCGTGTAGCGTGGCTTGGGCCGCTTCACGGCCTTGAGGCGGCGCTTGAGCTCGGCGGCGGACAGCTCGACGTCGAGCCGGCGCTTCTTGATGTCGACGACGATGGTGTCGCCCGTCTTGAGCGCGGCGATCGGGCCACCGTCGGCGGCCTCGGGCGAGACATGGCCGATCATGAACCCGTGGGTGGCGCCCGAGAAGCGCCCATCGGTCACGAGCGCCACGCTCTCGCCGAGGCCGGCGCCCTGGATGGCGCCGGTCACGTGCAGCATCTCGCGCATGCCGGGGCCGCCCTTCGGTCCTTCCCAGCGAATCACGATCACGTCGTTCGGCTTGATCCGGCCCGCCTTCACCGCCGCGAACGCGTCCTCCTCGCGCTCGAAGACGCGCGCGGGACCGCGGTGCACGTCCCTCTTCTGGCCCGAGACCTTCGCCACGCAGCCATCGGGCGCCAGGTTGCCGCGCAGGATGACCAGGCCGCCCTCCGGCTTGATCGGATCGTTCAGCGCACGGATCACCTTCTGGCCGGGCGTCTCCCGCGCCGCCCGCGCCTCCTCGCCGATGGTCCGGCCCGTCACGGTCATCTCGCGCTCGTTCAGCAGGCCGGCATCCAGCAAGCGCCGGGCGACCACGCCCATGCCGCCCGCCTCGTACATCTCGGGCGCGGTGTAGTTGCCCCACGGCTTCATGTCGGCCAGCAGCGGCGTCTTGCGCGAGACCCGGTCGAACTCGTCGATCGTCAGCTTGACGCCGGCTTCCTTGGCGACGGCCAGCAGGTGGAGCACCGCGTTGGTGGAGCCGCCGGTCGCCATCACCCCGGCGATCGAGTTGTAGAGCGACTTACGGGTGATGATCTGCCGCGGCGTCAGCCCCTTGCGCAGCACGTCCATGGCCAGCCGGCCGGTCTGGAACGCGATCTCTTCCTTGTGGGGGTCCGGCGCCGGCACGTCGTTGAAGCCCATGGGCGACACACCCAGCATCGCGAACGCCGTCGCCATCGTGTTGGCCGTGAACTGCCCGCCGCAGGCGCCCTCGCCGGGGCACGACGCGCACTCGACGGCGTGCAGCTCCGCGTCGTCGATCTTGCCGGCGTTGCGGGCGCCGATCGCCTCGAAGATGTCCTGCACGGTCATGCGCTTGCCCTTGTAGGCGCCGTACATGATCGAGCCGCCGTAGAGCATGACGCTGGGCAGGTTGAGCCGGGCCATCGCCATCACCATGGCCGGGATGGTCTTGTCGCAGCCCGACAGCGTGACCAGGCCGTCGAGCAGATGGCCCCGCGTCACCAGCTCGACCGAGTCGGCGATCCAGTCGCGGCTGATGAGCGAGGCCTTCATGCCCTCGGTGCCCATCGCGATGCCGTCGGTGACCGAGATCGTGTTGAACTCGATCGGCGTGCCGCCGCCGGCGCGGACGCCCTCGGCGACCTTCTGGGCCAGCTTGCGGTGGTTCGCGTTACAGGGCGTCAGCTCGATCCAGCAGTGGGCGATGCCCACCAGCGGCCGCGCGAGGTCCTCGTCGGTGAAGCCGACCGCCCGGAAGTACGAGCGCGCCGCGGCGCGGTCGGGGCCGTCCAGCAGCACGCGGCTCTTGTGGCGCGGATCGAACGGCGGCATTCGCTAGGCCTCCAGGTTGATCGCGCTGTGCACGCAGTTGCTGACGACGTCCATGCGGTTGCTGTGCCAGGGATCGGCCAGCCGGCCGTTGGTCAGGTAGGCGAACGACACGCCGGAATCCGGATCGGCCCAGCAGTACGACGAGCCGACGCCGCCGTGCCCGAACGCGCGCGGCGAGGCCAGCGAGCCCAGGCCGCGGATGGTCGGCGTGGTGCCGCGCGAGTGGGGGCCGAGGCCGCGGTGCATCGGCATGCCCATGTAGGCGTCGACCATGTCGCCGGTGTGGTTGCGCGTGACGTACTGGACCATCCGCGGCGAGAGCAGTCGCACGCCGTAGAGCGTGCCGCCGGCGCCCACCATCTGGGAGAAGGCCGCCATGGCCCGCGCGGTGGCGTAGCCGCCGCC
>JBGPZN010000555.1:0-2472 GCA_041493815.1 Methylomirabilia bacterium | reverse complement strand
GGCGAGCGCGATGGCGCCGATGGCCAGCCGCCGGGCCAGGCGCAGCCTCGTCTCGCGCAGGCGCCAGGCGCTGAGTCCGAGGGCCAGCGCGCCGACGTAGCCAGCGATCGCGAGGGGTCCGGGCGCGGGCACGTGGATGACGGCGCCGGGAACCGCCGCGGCCGCCGCGACCACGCCACGCAGCAGTAGCAGGATTGGCCACGCGGCGGCGAACAGCCAGCCGGCGAGCGCCTCGCTCACGAGTCCGGCCGCGACGGCGACGAGCCCGAGGACGGTGGCGAGGCCGGCCAGCGGGACGACGCCGAGGTTGGCGAGTACGCCGATCGTCGAGAGCTGGTTGAAGTGCGCCAGGCTGATCGGGAGCACGGCGAGCTGGGCGGCCGCACTGACCGCCACCGCCGCGGCCAGCCGGCCCCGCGGCATCGGCGCCAGTACGATACCGGCCGTGGCCGCGAACGAGAGCTGGAAGCCAGGATCGTGCAGGTCGGCGGGACGTACGGCCAGGATCACGACGGCGGCCAGCGCCAGGCCGTTCAGCACGGAGGCCTCGCGCTCGAGCAGGAGCGCCAGGAGGACGAGGACGGCCATGAGCGTGGCGCGCAGCACCGATGGCTGCGGGCCGGCCACGGCCGCGAACCCCACGACGACCACGAGCGCGCCCAGCACGGCCACCCGCCGCGGCGCGCGCGCCAGCGCCAGCAGCGCCCACACCGTCGAGGCCACGAGCGCGACGTTGAAGCCCGAGACGGCCAGGACGTGATACACACCGGCGCGGCGGAACGCGGCGTCGACGTCGGCCGGCAGGTCGGTGCGCTCGCCCAGCAGCAGCCCGGCCAGCAGCGCGGCGGAGACCGGCGGCAGCGCGTCGCCCATGGCGGCCACCGCTTTACGCTTGAGCCGCGCGGGCCAGGGCGGCTCGCGCTCGTCCAGCGCGACGATCCGCTCGGCGCGCACGGTGCCGACGACGGCGATCCCGCGACGGAGCAGGCGCTCGGCGTAGTCGAACGTCCCCGGGTTGCGGAAGCCGAGCGGCCGGTCGAGCCGCGCCTCGACCGCGATCCGCTGGCCTGTCGCCAGCGGCGGCGTCGGACCGTACGCCGTGAGCTGGACCGCGCCCGCGCGCGACTCGCCGTCGACGCGCTCGACCTCGACCATGAGCCGCGCCCGTTCCGACGTCCAGCGCGTCGGCTCGTCGACGAGCCGCGCCTCGACGCGCGCGCTCCGCGGCAGCGCCAGCCGACTCACGTGATTCGTCGCCACGGGCAGCTCGCTCCCCCGCAGCGCGCCGACCGCGCCCACCGCGAGCAGCACCGCCACCGTCGCCACCGCCGGCCGCGCGAACGCGACGAGCACCCCACCGGCGGCGACCGCCACCGCCCACACCGCCCCCGCTGCCGCCACCGGCGCCACCGGCGCCACCGCCATCCCCACACCAAACGCCACCGCCAACGGAACCAACGGCACCCGCCCCCACATGCGTGGTCTAAACCTCCAGGCCGATCACAACGGCCCAGATGCTGGGCGCCGACGAGCGACGACTGAGAGCCTGTGAACGAAACGTGGGGTCGAGGAGCGCCCCGGCGCAGCCGGGGCGCTCCGAACGTTGGGGGTGTGGGAGCCATATCGGGGCCCCCACTGAAGAGGTGGCCCGGCCACGTCGCAGGGAGGGAACGACGAGCCAACGACGCAGATGGGCTGTTTTCATCGGCCTACGGTTCACCGGAGACGGTCAAGCGCGGACGGAGGCGTTCGAGAAGAGTACGGCGAAGTCCGCGTACCCGGCGTAGCTCACCGACATCGGCGAACGGCCGCGCCGCCACGATGCGTGACGCCAGCGCCGGGCCGACCCCCGGCAGGCGGGCCAGCTCCGTCTCGGTGGCGTGGTTGACGTCGAGCGGCGCGACGGCCTCACCGGCGCGCGGGCGGCGCGCGGGCGCGCGCGGCGCCGGAGCGACGTCGCGGCGCTCGGCGCGATCGAGCGCCTCGAGCCGCTCGGAAAGATCGGGACGGGCGCGCCGCCAGTGATCGACGGCAAGACCAGCGCCGGCCGCGCCGGTCAGCAGGAGGATCAGCAGCAACTGGGGGCGTGAGTAGAGCGACATGCGCGGACCATCGCACAACGCCGCCGGGCGCGGCTAGAGTGCCCGAATGCAGACGCTCGAGTGTCGCCGGCCGGCGACGTCTCAGATGGCGCGCGGCAGGATCACCGTGCTGGCATCAGGCGTCGCCGCCGCGCTCGATCTTCTCCTGGCAGGTCACGCACGTGACGGCTTCGGGGATCGCCTTCAGACGCGCCTGGCCGATCGGCTTGCCGCACTCGACGCAGGTGCTGTAGGTGCCGTCCTCGATGCGCTTGAGGGCGGCGGTCAGCCGCTCGATGCGCTCGACGAGCCGCTCGCGGCTCATCAGCCCCATCTCGCGCTGCTCGCTGGCCTGGATGTGATCGGCCTCGTCCCACACGCTGTCGGCCGG
>JBGPZN010000254.1:0-5381 GCA_041493815.1 Methylomirabilia bacterium | reverse complement strand
GGACGGTTGCTCGCGTACGTGTGGGTCGGCGAGACCATGACCAACGCCGAGCTGGTCCGCCTGGGCTACGCGCAGGTCATGACGGTGCCGCCCAACGTCCGCCACCAGGCGCTCTTCCTGAAGCTGCAGCGCGACGCCCGCGAGGCCGGGCGCGGGCTGTGGAGCCTCCGAGCCAGCTAGGCGCTACCCCGCCAGCTCGTGTCCGATCAGGCTGATCATCTCGAGGTCCGTCATGTCGAGGACCTGGAGCATGAAGCGGCCGATGCCGGCGGCCTCCCAGCGGGCGAGGCCCTCGCGGACCTCGTCGAGCACACCGTACAGGAAGGCGGCCGCGCGCCAGCCGGCAGCGTCCTCGGGCAGGCGCGGGAAGATCTTGAGCGCGCGCTCGTGTCGAGCCTTGACCTCGGCCGGGGTGCGGCCGGTGATGATCGGCACCATCAGCGAGCGCCGGATGGTGCCGGGGTCGCGCCCGACCGCCTGGCAGTGCGTCTCCAGCACGCGGCACTTGGCCCCGTACTCCTCCGGCGTGACGCGCGTGACGTTCCACTCGTCGGCGTGCTCCGCCACGATGCGCAGCGTCCGCCGCTCGCCGCGCCCGCCCACGATGAGCGGCACGCCGCCACCCGGCGGCGTCGGAAAGGACTGGGCCTCGCGCAGCGGATAGTGGGGCTGCTCCAGCGTGACCGGCTGGCCGCGCCAGAGCGCGCGGATGACGCGGGCGCCGCACTCGAGACGGTCCAGGCGCTCCTTGAGCGGCGGGAAGGGGACGCCGAACATCGCGTGCTCGCCCTCGTGCCAGCCGGCGCCGATGCCGAGGTCGAAGCGGCCGCCGGACAGCTCGGCGACCGCGGCCGCGCGCTTGGCGAGCAGCGCGGGGTGATAGAAGGTGAGCGGACACACCATCGGGCCGAACCGGATCCGCCGCGTGTGGCTGGCCAGCCAGGTGAGCGAGGCCCAGGCGTCGAGCGAGCCCCGCCGGGGGTCGCCGAAGAGGCCGGTGAGGTGATCGGAGCGGAACAGCCCGGCGTAGCCCGCATCCTCCGCGGTGCGCGCCAGGGCCTGCCAGCGCTCCCAGGTGAGCCCTTCCTGTGCCTCGATCATGACCGTGAGCTGGATCGCCATGCGGACCTCGATTGTTCTTGCGCGCGCGAGATTTGCGCCGGTAGGGCGCCGCCCGTATCATACGTCCAGACCATCCAAATCCGGCCGGAGGGGCCATGCCGATCGCCCACGACTTCTCGCTCGACGCGAAGTATCGCCAGGAGAACGGCGTCATCTTCCTGTCCGGCATCCAGGCGCTGGTCAGGCTGCCGCTCGATCAGCACCGCGCCGACCGCCGCCGCGGGCTCAACACCGCGACGCTGATCTCGGGCTATCGCGGCTCGCCGCTGGGCGGATTCGATCTCACGCTCGAGCGCAATCCGCTTCTGCTGCGCGAGCACAACGTCGTCTTCATCTCCGGCCTCAACGAGGACCTCGGCGCCACCGCCGTCTACGGCAGCCAGCTCGCCAACTATTTTCCGCAGCCGAAGTACGACGGCGTGCTCGGCGTCTGGTACGGCAAGGGCCCCGGCGTGGACCGTACCGGCGACATCTTCAAGCACGCCAACTTCGCCGGCGTGGGCAAGCACGGCGGCGTGCTGGCGCTCGGCGGCGACGATCCGCTGTCGAAGTCCTCGACGCTGCCCACCCACTCCGAGGTCGCCTTCTACGACGCGCAGTTCCCGGTGCTCTTCCCGGGCAACGTCCAGGAGATTCTCGACCTCGGGCGGCTGGGCTTCGAGCTGAGCCGGTACTCGGGGCTGTGGGTGGGCTTCAAGATCGTGACGAACGTCGCCGACGAGATCGGCACGGCCGAGGTCGGGCCCGGGCGGGTCACGATCGTCGATCCCGGCTTCACGTACGAGGGCAAGCCGTGGCAGCACTCGCAGAACCCGCTGCTGCTGCCGCCCTACGGGCTGGAGATGGAGCGCGAGATCGCCTACGGACGACTGGAAGCGGCCAAGGCCTTCGCCGCCGCCAACGGGATCAATCGGATCGCGGTGGACACCGCCGACGCCTGGTTGGGTATCGCCGCCGCCGGCAAGACGTACTACGACCTGCGCGAGGCGCTGGGCGAGCTCGGCCTCGACGACGCGGCGCTGCGGCGCCACGGCATCCGCATCCTCAAGGTCGGCATGCTCTTCCCGATGGAGCCGGGGATCGTGCGCACTTTCGCGCGCGGGCTCGAGGAGATCCTGGTCGTCGAGGAGAAGCGCTCGTTCGTCGAGATGTTCCTGCGCGACGTCCTCTACAACGACGCGGTGCACCCGCGTGTCGTCGGCAAGCGCGACGAGCAGGGCCGTCCCCTGGTACCCGCCGACGGCGAGCTCGACGCCGACCGCGTCGCCCAGATCGTCGCCAGCCGGCTGGAGAAGCGCGTGCAGCTCGACTCGATCACCGCGCGGGTGGCGCTGCTGGAGGCGCTGCGCGAGCGCCCGGCCGGGCTGACGCTGGCCCGCCAGCCGTACTTCTGCTCGGGGTGCCCGCACAACCGCTCGACCCAGGTGCCCGAGGGCTCGACAGCGGCCGCCGGCATCGGCTGCCACGGCATGGCGCTCACGATGCCCGAGCGGCGCACGGCCGGCGTGACCCACATGGGCGGCGAGGGCGTGCAGTGGGTGGGCATGGCGCCGTTCACGAACACGCCGCACATGTTCCAGAATCTGGGGGACGGCACCTTCTTCCACTCGGGCTCGCTGGCCATCCGGCAGGCGATCGCCGCCGGGACCAACGTCACGTACAAGATCCTCTACAACTCCGCGGTGGCGATGACCGGCGGCCAGGACGCGGCGGGCGCCATGGCGGTGCCCGAGCTGACGCGCATGCTCGAGGCCGAGGGCGCGAGGCGGATCCTGGTCATGACCGACGAGCCCGACAAGTACGGGCGCGGCGCGCGCTGGGCCCAGGGCGTGGACGTGTGGCACCGCGACCGGCTCGACGAGGCGCAGATCATGCTGCGCGACACGCCGGGCGTGACCGTGCTGATCTACGACCAGCGGTGCGCGGCCGAGAAGCGCCGGCTGCGCAAGCGCGGCAAGCTGCCCGATCCGGCCATGCGCGTCGTCATCAACGAGGCGGTGTGCGAGGGCTGCGGCGACTGCGGCGTGAAGTCCAATTGCCTGAGCGTCCATCCGGTCGACACGGAGTTCGGCCGTAAGACCCAGATCCACCAGTCGTCCTGCAACAAGGACTACTCCTGCCTGCGCGGTGACTGCCCGTCGTTCCTCACCGTGGTGCCGCTCGGCCCGCCCCAGAAGAAATCGCGCAAGAGCTTCACGGTCGACCGGGCGCTGCCGGAGCCAGCCCTGAAGGTGCCGCGCGACGCCAACGTGTTCATGATGGGCATCGGCGGCACCGGCGTGGTCACCGTCAACCAGGTGCTCGGCACCGCCGCCTTGCTCGACGGCAAGCACGTGCGTGGCCTGGATCAGACCGGGCTCAGTCAGAAGGGCGGGCCGGTCGTGTCGCACCTGAAGATCACCGAGCGGCCCGAGGAGCTCGCCAACAAGATCGCCGCCGGCGCGGCCGACTGCTACCTGGGCTTCGACGTGCTGGTGGCGACGGTGCCGGCGAACCTCGACCACGCACGGCCGGACAAGACCATCGCCGTGGTGTCGACGAGCCAGGTGCCGACCGGCGCCATGGTGACCCACACCGACGTGCAGTTCCCCGACGGCGGCGGGCTGCGCGCCTCGATCGATCGCATCACGCGCAAGGACGAGAACGTGTACCTCGACGCGATCGGCCTGGCCGAGACGCTCTTCGACGACCACATGGCCTCCAACATGCTGGTGCTGGGCGCGGCCTATCAGGCCGGCGCCATCCCGGTGAGCGCCCCGGCGATCGAGCAGGCGATCACGCTCAACGGCGTCGCGGTCGCGATGAACACCCACGCCTTCCGCGCCGGCCGCCTCCTGGTGGCGGACCCAACCTGGCTGTCGACGATCAAGCGCCACCGGATGGGCGAGATCGAGACCACGACGACGCCCCTCACGGCGAGCGCGCGCGCCCTGGTCGAGCGCGCCGGCGGCGACGGCGAGCTGCGGCGGCTGCTCGAGGTGCGCGTGCCCGAGCTGATCGACTACCAGGACGAGCGCTATGCCCGCGAGTACGTCGACTTCGTGGCCCGGGTACGGGCGGCCGAGCAGGCCGCGCTGCCGGGTGAGACGCGGCTGAGCGAGGCGGTGGCCCGCTACCTGTTCAAGCTCATGGCCTACAAGGACGAATACGAGGTGGCGCGCCTGCACCTCAAGGCGGACCTGGCCCGCAGCCTGGCCGAGGAGTTCCCGGGCGGCGTGCGCGTGCAGTACAACCTGCACCCGCCGCTGCTGCGGGCGCTCGGCCTCACGCGCAAGCTCAAGTTCGGCGCGTGGTTCGACGGGGCGTTCCGGGCCCTGCGCTCGATGAAGGGCCTGCGCCGCACCGCGCTCGATCCGTTCGGCCGCGCCGCCGTGCGCCGCGTCGAGCGCGCGCTGCCCGGCGAGTACCGGGCGATGATCGAGCGGACGCTGGGCGGGCTCTCGCGCGACACCTACGAGCGCGCGGTGCGGGCGGCGCGGCTGCCGGACGTCATCCGCGGCTACGAGGACATCAAGCTGGGCAACGTCGACAAGTATCGCGAGGAGGTCCGCGCGCTCGGCCTGTAGCCCCGCTTACAGGCTCGCCTCGCCGCGCGACGCGGTTCGGCTCGCACTGCCACTCAGTCCTCGGCGCCCGGGCGCGTCCGCGAGCGCTTGAGCGTCGCCCGGTGTCGCTTGACGTCGAGGCGCCGCTCGCCGGCGCCGGCGGGCGCCCGGGTCGCCACCCGCAGCCGCGGCCGCACCAGCGCCGCGGCGACGAGCTGGCGGACCTTGTCGCGCGCGTCCTCGACGTTGCGGGCCTGGTTGCGGCTGGCCTGGCTGGTGATCACCAGACGGCCGTCCGCGTCGCGCCGGTGCCGGGCGAGCGCGTCGAGCCGAGCCCGGGCGGCCCCGGACAACCCCTCGATCGCGTCGAGGTCCACGCGCAGATCGACCTTGGTGGCAACCTTGTTCACGTTCTGCCCGCCCGGCCCCGACGCCCGCACCGCCCGCATCGTCAGGGCGCGCCCCGGCACCCGCACCAGGCCACTCACCACGATCGCCTCGCTCATACCGCCATTGTAGCGGCATAATTTGGATCAAGATTCCCAGGAGGCGAGCATGAACGCTCTCGAGCGTCAGTGGAAGGCCGTGCAGAAGCAGCTCAAGCAGCTCGGCAAGCAGGCGAAGACCGCGCGCGGACAGGCGCGCAAGAAGATGAAGCGGCTGGAGCGGCGCACGCGCGTCGCCGTGGCGCGCGCGCTGCGCAAGACCGAGCCG
>JBGPZN010000650.1:0-2019 GCA_041493815.1 Methylomirabilia bacterium | reverse complement strand
GTCGTCGGCGTGGACGTCGACATCCGCGCCCACAATCGGCGCGAGATCGAGGCGCATCCGCTCGCCCGGAGGATCCGGCTGATCGAGGGCTCCTCGACGGAACCCGGCGTGGCCGCCCAGATCGGTGAGCTGGCGCGAGGCCGCCGGGCCGTGCTCGTCATGCTCGACTCCGACCACACGCACGCCCACGTGCTGCGCGAGCTGGAGCTCTACGCGCGGCTGGTCACCCGCGGCAGCTACCTGGTCGTCTTCGACACGCTCATCGAGGACCTGCCCGGCGAGCTATTCACCGGACGGCGCTGGGGCAAGGGCAACAACCCCAAGACGGCGGTGTGGCAGTTCTTGAAGTCGACCGATCGCTTCGAGATCGACACCCGCCTCGCCGGCAAGCTGCTGCTCACCTGCGCGCCCGACGGCTACCTCCGGTGCATCGGTGACTGACCCCGGCCCGGCGCCGATCCCCGTCTTCCAGCCGGTGATCGGCGTGGACACGATCAAGGCCGTCGTGGACGCGCTCCACGCCGGCTGGCTGGGCATGGGCGCCGTCACCCAGGCCTTCGAGGAAGGCCTCGCGCGCTTCCTCGGGCTGGATGGCCGCCACGTGCTCGCCACCAACACCGGCACCTCGGCCCTGCATCTGGGGCTGCTGGCGGCCGGCGTCGGCCCCGGCGACGAGGTGATTACCCCGGCGTTCAACTTCGTCGCCGATCATCAGGCCATCGCGCTCACCGGCGCCGCCCCCGTGCTGTGCGACGTGGACGACGCCACGCTGGGGCTCGATCCCGACAAGGCCGCCGCCCTGGTCGGCCCGCGCACGAAGGCGATCGTGCCGCTGCACTTCGGCGGCGTCGCCGGCCGCATGAAGGAGCTGTACGCGCTGGCCGAGCGCCGGGGCCTGCGCATCGTGGAGGACGCCACCCACGCCTTCGGCACCCGTGTCGACGGGCGGGCGCTCGGCAGCTTCGGCGACGTGACGTGCTTCAGCTTCGATCCGGTCAAGGTCATCACCTCCATCGACGGCGGCGCGGTCGTCGTGAACGACGCCGCCACCCTCGAGCGGCTGCGCCACTGGCGCTTCCTCGGCATCGACCGCGAGACGCTCGCCCGCTACAAGAACAGCCGGGCCTGGGAGTACGACGTCGTCTCCCAGGGCTTCCGTTACCACCTGACCAACATCAACGCCGCCGTCGGCCTCTCGCAGCTCCTCCGCGTGGACGAGTTCATCGCCAGTCGCCGGCACGCCTGCCGGCTCTACAACCGGCTGCTGGCCGGCGTGCCCGGGGTGCGCGGCCCGGCGACCGACTTCGAGGACGTCTCGCCGTTCATCTACACCGTTCGCGTGTCCGCCGCCCGCCGCGAGGGGCTCATCGACCACCTGCGCGGCCGCGGCATCGCCACCGGCATCCATTTCCTACCGGCGCAGGACTTCACCTACTTGAAGGGCTGTCGCCGCGGCGACCTCGGCGTGACCGAGCAGGTGACGCGAGAGATCCTCACCCTGCCGCTGCACACGCACATGCCCGACGCCACCGTCGAGCGCGTGGCCGGCGCCATCCGCGAGTACCTGGCCCGCGCCTGATGGACGCGGCGGCCGCCCGCGCGCGGGTCACCGTCGAGGCCGACTGGAGTGCCGAGCCGCCGCTGTCGGAGGCCGCCCTCGCCGCCTACACCAGCCACGGCTGCCTGCGCCTGCGCGGGTTCACGACGCCCGAGCAGCTGGCCCGCTTCCGCGACGAGGCGGCGACGATGATCGGCCTCGTGCTCACCGAGCTCGGCCTGGACGCCGCGACGTCGCGGCTGCAGCGCTTCGACCGAGGGCTCGACCTGCTGCTGGCCGCCGACCGCGCCCGCGTCGGCCGGCTCTACCAGGCCGTGCGCAAGCTGCCGAGCGTCTACGGCCTGATCACCGCACCGCGGGTGTGGGCGGTGATGCGCCAGCTCATGAGCACCCGCCTGCCCGGTATCTACCCGGGTGGCACCGGTGTGCGCATGGATCATCCCGGCGAGGACACCTACCTG
>JBGPZN010000143.1:0-8035 GCA_041493815.1 Methylomirabilia bacterium | reverse complement strand
TGGCGGACTACGAGGCGCGCTGGCGGGCGGAGATCGGCGACGAGCTGGCCGACTCGGTGCGGATCCAGCGCCGGCTCTTCGCCAATCCCGCGCTGGCCGACGCGATCATCCGGGCCGCTGCGCTCGACGCCCGGCTCTGCCGGCTGTTCGCGCTCGTCGCGCTCGGCGAGGCGAGCCTGCGCCGGCACCGGATGGAGATGGCCTGGCGCTTCCTCCTCGCGAAGCTCAGGTCACGCTGGCGTCGGGCGAGGTCCTAACCTCCGAACGTCACCCGCGTTCCGGTCGACGGCATCACGAGCTTCTTCGGCATCGCCTGGTGGACGGCCATGATCGTGTTCCAGCCGGTGCAGTGCATCGGGATGACGTAGTCAGGATCGATCGCCTTGAAGGCCTCGACCGTCTTGGCGACGACCTCGTCGGGCGCCGGCGCCAGGTGAAAGCCGCCGACGATCGCGTGCACCTTCTGCACACCGCTGGCCTTCTGGGCCTGGCGCACGGAGTTGACGACGCCGGCGTGTCCGCACGAGGTGATGACGACGAGCCCGCGGTCCTTCAGGTGGTAGGCCGTGGCGTGCTCGCCCTGGAACAGGTCGGGGACGAAGTCACCCGGCTTGGCCTCGACCTTGATGTCGCCGAAGTGCGTGGCCGAGCAGGCCGAGCCCGTCGGGCCGGCTTCCAGGCGCGCCGCCCCCGGCGGCCGCTCGAAGTCGGTCACCCGTGGGATCTGACCGGTTGTGAAGGCGTGGCCGGCGACCACGGTCGGCTGCTTGGCGAGGACCACGTTGAGACCGCGCGCCTCGAGGGCGGGGCGGTCGAGCTGTCCCTGGTCGACGGTGGCCGTGGGGGTCACGACGAGCCGGTGGCAGAAGGTGTCCTCGCCGCCGGCGTAGACGGTGAGACCGGGCCGGAAGCGACCCTGCATCGCGCGCGCGAGGTCGGGCAAGGCACCGTAGTGATCGAGGTGGCCGTGACTCAGCACCATCGCGTCAGCCTTGGTCGGGTCGATCGCGAGCACGGCGTAGTTGTTGAAGAGGTTCTTCTCGGTGAGGCTGAAGTCCAGGAGGACCTCGCGCCGCTCGCTTCCTCGCAGGGACTCGAGGTGATACGCGAGGCCGTGTTCCGCGAGCAGGGTGCCGCTGCGTCCCAGCGGAGTGCGCTGGACCATCACGGTGTCCAGCCGACCGCCCTTGGCGAAGACGTCGTAGACGTTGTCCACGACGTTCGTCATCACCAGCCGGTCGACCACCGGAACGGTCGACGTTTGCGCGGCCGCCCGGCCGGTCAGTCGACTCACGCCCCCGAGCGCGAACGTGCCGCCGGCGACCGCGGTGAGCGTGAGGAATCGGCGTCGGTTCATGAGGGCCTCCCACGGTCACGCGCGAGGGTACCGCGCGCCCGTGGCGGCACTCTAGGTACTCGAGGTGTCTCTGTCAAGGCGTCGGCGTCCGGTACAATCGGTGCGTGAAGATCGTCGCGATCGGTGGCGGGCCGGCCAGCCTGTACTTCGCGATCCTGACGAAGAAGGCCGACCCCTCGCACGAGATCGTGGTCCTCGAGCGCAATCGGCCCGACGACACCTTCGGCTTCGGCGTGGTCTTCTCCGACGCCACCCTCGACAACTTCCGGGACGCCGATCCCGAGACCCACGCTGCCATCACGCGCGCCTTCGCCCACTGGGACGACATCGACATCCACTATCAGAGTCAGGTGCTGACCTCGACCGGTCACGGCTTCTCGGGGCTGTCACGCCAGCGCCTGCTCGACGTTCTGCAATCGCGGGCGACGGAGCTCGGCGTGGTCACGCGGTTCTCGACCGAGGTCGATCGCGCCACCGCCTGGGAGGGCGCCGACCTGGTGGTGGCCGCCGACGGAGTGAACTCCTGGGTGCGCCAGCGCTACGCCCGCCACTTCCGGCCGCAGATCGACTGGCGCCGCAACCGCTTCGTGTGGCTGGGCACCACGTTTCCGTTTCCAGCGTTCACCTTCATCTTCAAAGAGGACGAGCACGGACTGTGGCGCGTTCACGCCTACGGCTACGAGCGGGGCCACTCGACCTTCATCCTGGAATGCACGGAGGACACGTGGCGGCGCGCCGGGCTCGATGAGGCCGGCGAGGACGACACGGTGGCGTTCGCGCAGGCGCTGTTCGCGCGTGAGCTGGACGGGCACCCCGTCTTGAAGAACCGCTCGCTGTGGCGGAGCTTCCCCGTCGTCCGCAACGAACGCTGGCACCACGACAACATCGTCCTCGTCGGCGACGCCGCCCACACCGCGCACTTCTCGATCGGCTCCGGCACCAAGCTGGCCATGGAGGACGCCATCGCGCTCAGCCGCAACCTCGCCGACCAGCGCGACGTCGGCCGGGCGCTGGCGGCGTACGAGGCCGAGCGGCGACCCGAGGTCGAGGCGCTGCAGCGAGCGGCGCAGACGAGCCTGGAGTGGTTCGAGCAGACGGAGCGCTACCACGGGCGGCTGGAGCCCGTGCAGTTCGCCTTCAGCCTGCTGACGCGCAGCCTGCGCGTCACCCACGACAACCTCAAGGCGCGCGACGCCAAGCTCATCGCCACCGTGGACCGCTGGTTCGCCGAGAAGGCCTCGCACCAGACGGGGACGTCGGTCGCGGCGGCGCCACCGCCGCCCCCGATGTTCACGCCGTTTCGGCTCCGCTCGCTGGTCCTGGCCAACCGGGTCGTGGTGTCGCCGATGTGCCAGTACTCGGCCGAGGACGGCACGCCGGGCGACTGGCACCTCGTGCATCTGGGTAGTCGCGCGGTCGGCGGCGCCGGGCTGGTCATGACCGAGATGACCGACGTCAGCCGCGAGGGCCGCATCAGCCCCGGCTGCACCGGCATGTACAAGCCTGAGCACGTGGCGGCGTGGAGACGCATCGTCGATTTCGTGCACGGCTGCAGCGCGGCCCGTATCGGCATCCAGCTCGCCCACGCCGGCCGCAAGGGCTCCACGCGGCGCTTGTGGGAGGGCATCGACGAGCCGCTGGCCGAGGGCAACTGGTCGCTCATCTCGGCCTCGCCGATCCCGTACTTCCCGTACAGCCAGGTGCCGCGCGCGATGGACCGCAGCGACATGGACGGCGTGCGCGACGACTTCGTGCGGGCGGTGCTCATGGCCGACCAGGCGGGCTTCGATCTGCTGGAGCTGCACTTCGCCCACGGCTATCTGCTGGCGTCGTTCCTCTCGCCGTTGACGAACCGGCGCGACGACGAGTACGGCGGGTCGATGGTCAATCGCCTGCGCTTTCCGCTGGAGGTCTTCGACGCCGTCCGGGCGGCGTGGCCCGCGGCCAAGCCGACGTCGGTGCGGCTGTCGGCGACCGACTGGAAGGAGGGTGGCCTGCAGCCGGCCGACGCCGTCGAGATCGCCCGGGCGCTGCGGGTCCACGGCTGCGACATCGTCGACGTGTCGGCGGGGAACACGGTGCCCGACCAGGAGCCCGCCTACGGCCGTCTGTTCCAGACGCCGTTCAGCGACCGCATCCGCCACGAGGCCGGCATCGCCACCATGACGGTCGGCGCCGTCGCCTCCTACGCCGACGTCAACTCGATTCTGGCCGCGGGTCGCGCCGATCTCTGCGTGCTGGCCCGTGCCCACCTCTACGACCCGTACTGGACCCGCCACGCCGCCCGCGAGCAGGGCGTCGAGCTGCCGTGGCCCGATCAGTACGTGCCGGTCACGAGCTATGTACCTCGTGCGGGACCCCGCGATGGCCGGTAGCCTCCTCGCGAGTGAGCCCGAGCGAGTTGTCGAGGAGCGCCCCGGCTGCGCCGGGGCGTGACGAGCATTGGGGGTTTGGGGGCCATGTCGAGGCCCCCATCTCAAACAAGCGAGCGCCCCGGCTGCGCCGGGGCGTGACGAGCGAGTGGGGGTGTGGGGGGCCATTTCGGGGCCCCTCACCTCAACTGCGCTGGGAGCGGATCAGCCAGGACTGCAGGCGCGCGACGAGGTAGCTCGGCTTGAAGGGCTTGGTGAGGTAGTCGGTGACGCCGGCGTCGAAGCCGGCGATCGTGTCCTGGGCGTCGGTGCGGCCGGTGATCAGCACGACGGGCACCAGCGCAACCTTGGGATCGGCGTCCTGGCGCAGCTCACGGCACACGGACAGTCCGTCCCGCTTCGGCATCATCCAGTCGAGCACGACGATGTCCGGACGCTCGTCGCGGGCGATCTGCAGCGCGGCTTCGCCATCGCTGGCCGTCAGCACGCGATACCCCTCGGGCTCCAGCGTCTCGACGATCACGGCCACCACGCCGTCGTCGTCGTCGGCGACCAGCACCGTCGTCTTGTTCTGCGGCACCTCACGCTCGGCGGTGGTCGCGACCACCGGCACCGCCGCCATCGGCGGGGATCCGGGCCGGACGACGACCAGATACTGGCCCTCGGCGGCGGCAAACACCTCGAGGGCGCCGGCGGTCGGCAGGCGCTGGCGGCAGAGCGTGAGCAGCTCGTCGATGGCGCGGTCGGTCCGGGAGGGATCATGGTGGAACAGGGCCAGCCGCCGCGCGTGGGCCGCGACCCCGAAATCCACCGCCCACTCGGCCGGTGTGTGTCCCCACGAGAGCTTGCCGGGATACTCCTCCAGCGTGTACGTCGCGTCGTGGATCACGAGGTCGGCGCCGGCCAGGAACTCGATGTGCCGCGCGTCCTCGCGGTGCACGCGGGCGGCGTCGCCGCGGACGTCCGGATGGTGGCGCGAGTGCGGCTCGTGGTCGGTGGCGTAGACGACGGCGACGCCGTTGGCCTCGAGCCGGTAGCCGAGCGCCGGCGCCGGGTGGTTGAGATAGCGGGTGGTCACGCGGACGGCGTCAAGCTCGAACACCCCCTCGGTCAGCTCGTGATAGCGGATGGTCGCCGCCAGCTCGCCGAGCGGCACCGGGAAGTACGTGCGGTGCATCTGGCCGCCCAGGATCTCGGCGAGCGTCCGGCCCATCTGGCGCGGCGCGTACACGTCCCACTCGCTGCCGGGGACGAACAGCGGCGCGAAGAACGGGAAGCCCTGGATGTGGTCCCAGTGGGTGTGGGTGATCAGCAGGTGTCCGCGCATCGGCCCCGGATTGGCCGTGACGATCTGCTGACCCAGCTCGTGGGCGCCGGTGCCGCAGTCGAGCACGATCAGCGTGCCCTCCGCCCGGACCTCGACGCAGGACGTGTTGCCGCCATAGCGGACGGTGGCGGGACCTGGCTTGGGGATCGAGCCACGGGTACCCCAGAAGCGAATCCGCATGCCGTCCTCCGCTCGATCAGTCGGCTACCGTGGCTCGCCTATGGTATGTCACGCGGCCCCGAGGGGTGAAGACTTTGCACGGCGCCGCCCGCCGGACCGTGGCGTTGGGGCGGGGCTACAGCGCCAGCAGCTCGCGGCGGAGCGCGTCGTCGTCGCGCAGGCGCTCGGCCGGTCCGCTGAACCGGATGGCCCCCTTCTCGAGCACGTAGACACGCTCGGCCAGCGCCAGCGAGAAGTCGACGTTCTGCTCGGCCAGCAGGATCGTCAGCCCCTCGCCCTTGAGCCGCGCGATCTGCTCGCGGAGGTGTTCCACCACGATCGGCGCCAGGCCCTCCGAGGGCTCGTCGAGCAGGAGCAGCTCGGGGTTGCCCATGAGCGTGCGGGCGATGGTGAGCATCTGCTGCTCACCGCCGGAGAGATAGCCGCCGTTCCGGCCGGAGAGCTCGCGCAGCTTCGGGAAGAGATCGAACACCCGGTCGACGGTGAACTGGAGCGCGGATTGCCGGCGCCGTTGGGCGCGGGCTGCCACGTCCAGGTTTTCCCAGACGGTGAGGTCGGCGAAGATGCGCCGGTCCTCGGGGACGAAGCCGATGCCGGCGCGCGCGATCCGGTAGGGCTCCCAGCCGGTGATGTCGGTGCCCTTCCACGTCACGCGGCCGGCCTGGGGGGGCGTGAGGCCGATGATCGAGCGCATCGTGGTGGACTTGCCGACGCCGTTGCGGCCGAGCAGGCACACGCACTCGCCGGCGCGGACCTCCACCGACACCCCGAACAGCACGCGCGACAGGCCGTAGGCGGTGTGGATCTCGCGGACGTCGAGCAGGGCCGGGCTCGCGCTCACCGGCGCTCTCCGAGATAGACCCGGCGCACCTCGGCGTCGGCGCGCACCTCGGCCGGCGTGCCCTCGGCGATGACCCGGCCCTGGTGGAGCACGGTGATCCGCTCGGCGATGGAGAACACGACCTCCATGTCGTGCTCCGTGAACAGCAGCGTCAGCCCCCGCTCGCGCGCGATGTGCTCGACCAGGCGGATCGTCTCGCGCGTCTCGGTGGCCGACATGCCGGCGGTCGGCTCGTCGAGCAGGAGGAGCGAGGGCTCGCTGGCCAGCGCGATGCCCAGCTCGAGCTGCTTCTGGGCGCCGTGCGAGAGGAAGCCACTGGTCTCCCCCGCGCGCTCCAGCAGGCCGAGCGAGGCCAGCAGGGCCTCGGTCTCCTCGCGGTAGAGCCGCTCGACGCGGCTCCAGAGGTTGCGCCCGCGGCCCCGGTGCGAGAGGAACGCGGCCTGCACGTTCTCGTAGACCGTCAGCCTCGGGAAGATGTTCGTCCGCTGGAACGAGCGCCCCATGCCCAGGCGGCAGATGTCGTGGGGCGCCAGGCCGGTGACGTCGCGGGTGTCGAGCAGCACCGTGCCGGCGTCGGGCTTGAGGTGGCCGGTGACGAGGTTGAAGAACGTCGTCTTGCCGGCGCCGTTGGGCCCGATGATGGCGGCGATGCGTCCGCGCTCGACCGTGAGGCTGACGCCGCCGACGGCCAGGAAGCCGTCGAAGCTCTTGCGCACGTCGCGCACCTCAAGCACGCCGGACGCCCCCGAGCCGCCGCGCCGCCGCCTGGGCTGCCCCGGCCAGCCCGCCGGGGAACACGAACAGCAGGACGACCAGGATCACGCCGAGCACGAAGGGCCAGTACTCGGTGTAGGAGGTGATCTGCTGGTTCAACACGATCAGCACGAGGGCGCCGATGGCCGGGCCGTAGAACGTGCCCATGCCGCCCAGCAGCGTCATGATCAGCACCTCGGACGACTTGGTCCAGTAGGCGAAGTCGGGGAAGACGCCGCGATTGAAGATGCCGAACAGCCCGCCGGCCAGTCCGGCGAAGGCGCCGGCCAGCACGAACGCGGCCAGCTCGTAGCGGCGCACGTTGACGCCGATGAACTCGGCCCGCTCGGCATTCTCGCGGATGGTCGTGAGCATGCGGCCGAACGGCGAGCCGACGATCCGCCGCAGCAGCCACAGGCAGAGCGCCACCATCAGCAGCGTGAGGAAGTAGAAATACTCGGCCGTGCGCCAGCCACCCACCAGCGGCA
Organism: Methylomirabilia bacterium; assembly: GCA_041493815.1. Lineage (GTDB taxonomy): Bacteria > Methylomirabilota > Methylomirabilia > Rokubacteriales > CSP1-6 > AR5. The sequence continues at coordinate 717 of JBGPZN010000143.1, read as the reverse complement.
GCGCGGCGACCCAGTCGAAGCTCGGGTAGGGGATCTCCGGCATGCCCTGCTCGCCGCCGGTGACCTCGTTCCACTTGAAGCAGATCGCCCACACGATCTGCGCGAAGGCCAGCGTGAGCATCGCGAAGTAGATGCGCGTGAGGCGCACGCAGAAGAAGCCGAAGACCAGCGCGAGCGCCCCCGCCAGCACGCCGGCGGCCGGGAAGGCGAGCAGGAACGGCAGGCCGAGCTTCTTCATGAGCAGGCCCGTCGTGTAGGCGCCGATGCCGAAGTAGGCGGCGTGGCCGAACGACACCAGCCCGGTGACGCCGACCAGCAAGTTCAGGCTGGTGGCGAACAGCGCCCAGATCACGATGTCGTTGGCCAGGAACGTGTAGAAGCGGGAGCCGACCGCCGGCACGCAGAACGCCGCCGCGAGCACGAGCGGCCCCCACGGCACCCGCGCCAGGAGCGCCATCACTTGAGCGGCCGCCCGAGCAGGCCCCAGGGCCGGACGATCAGCACGCCGGCCATGAGGGCGAAGACGGCGAAGATCGAGAAGCGCGGGAAGAACAGGATGCCGAACGACAGCACCTGGCCGTAGATCACCGCGCCCAGGAAGGTGCCCCAGAACGAGCCGAGGCCGCCGATGACGACGACCACGAAGGCCTCGACGATGATCTCGGTGTCCATGCCGGGCGTGGTCGCCCGCATGGGGCTGATGAGCGCGCCCCCGAG
>JBGPZN010000578.1:0-2324 GCA_041493815.1 Methylomirabilia bacterium | reverse complement strand
GACAGACGTTCGGCGAGAACGTGGTGTGGGTGGCCGACCACGCGAGCTTGGCCAGGGTGGGCGCGAGGCGATCGATGGACTCGTCCACGCGCGAGGGATCGGCCAGCGCTTCCTTCACGGCGGAATCGAGGTGGAGCGTGTCGACGAAGGCCCGCCACAGCTCGTCGACATAGGGCGAGGGCCGGTAGTCGGCCAGGCGACTCACCACCTGCGCCGCCTTGACCAGGGCATTATTCGCGCCGTAGGGCATCGAGCCGTGGCCGGGGGTGCCCTTGACGCGCAGGCGGCGCCAGGCCACGCCCTTCTCGCCGACGTGCACGGTGACGTTCAGCTCGTCGCCGTGGGCCCCGCGGCTCACGGTGCCGCCGTTCTCGGTCAGGCAGTAGTCGGCCCGGAGCGCGTCCCAGTGCCGCTCGACCACGTGCCCGGCGCCCAAGGTGCCGCCGGCCTCCTCGTCCGCGCAGGCCAGGTAGACCAGCGTGCCGCGCGGCCGCCACCCGCCGGGCCGGCGGGCCAGCGTCTTGAGCGCGACGGCCTGCGAGGCGGTGAGGTTCAGCATGTCCACCGCGCCGCGCCCCCACACCTCGCCGTTGACGAGCTCGCCGCCGAAGGGATCGCGGGTCCAGGTCTTGGGGTTCACCGGCACCACGTCGGTGTGGCCCATGAGGCACAGGGTGGGCGCCTTCGGATCGGTGCCCTCGATGCGGGCCACGAGGCTCGCGCGGCCTGGGGCGTGGGCCGGCTCGTACACCTCGATGTCGAGGCCGCTGCCCTCGAGATAGCTGCGCAGCGTGTCGCTGTTGCGCTTCTCCTGACCGGAGAGCAGGGTGCCGTCGTTCACGCACTGGTTGCGGATCATCTGCTGCAGCAGCTCCACGGTCTGGCCGGTGAGGGCGTCGCTCATGGCTTCCGTATCCTAGCCAGCGGGCTCCGTCTTGTCGAGGGGCCGCTCGAAGACCGCCTGGATCGAGACGAGGCGGCCCTCGTCCCGGTTGCGGTGGCCGATGCGGATGATCTCGTCGATGGCGTCGCCCATCACGAGGCGCTGGATGCTGTGCGCGGGGATGCCCGCCGCGGTCGCCGGTCCCGCGGTCTCCGCGGTCACGTCGTCCCAGACGCGGGCCCGGAAGCCGGCGCCCTCGATCACCGCCCGCATCGCGGACGGCGTGCGCAGGAAGCTCGTGGAGGCGTCGTGCGCCCACATCACCGGGTAGAGCAGCGGCTCGACCGGGCCGACCATCGGCTCCTGCAGCGCCAGCCGCCCGCCCGGCCGCAGCACCCGGTGGAAGCCCGCGTAGAGGCGTTCCTTGTCCGCGATGTTCATGCCGCTGTTCTGGGTCCACACCAGGTCGAAGGTCTTGTCGGGGAAGGGCAGGGCCAGCGCATTGCCGACGTGGTGGCTCACCCGATCGTCGAGGTGCATCTTTGCCGTCAACATCTGCGCCGCGCGCACGTAGGAGGCGGTCAGGTCCACCACCGTGACGAGGCAGCCGAACTCCACGGCCAGCGTGCGGGCGGGACCGCCGAAGCCGCCGCCGACGTCGAGCACCTGCATGCCGGGCGCGGCTCCAGCGAGCCCCGCGAGGCGCACGGTGACGGGCTTGCCACCCCCGTGGAACTGGTCCACCGGCGCCAAGGCGTCGGGCGTGAGGGCGTCGAGATCGGTGCCCCGGGCGGTGAGGGCGGCCAGGATGGCTTCGGCCAGGTTCTCGCGTCCCCAGTACGCTGCGACTGTCCCGGCGTCGAGCTCAGGCATCTCAGCCGGCGAGCGTCGCCATGCGGTCGAGGAAGGGCAGCGCGTCGTCGAGGCGGCGCGGCGCCACGATGGTGACGCGCTCCACCGCCATGTCCTCCATGCGCCTCACCACGTCCGGCGTGGGCGGCTTGAAGGCGAAGACCGAGACCGAGAGCTCGTCCGGCCGGCGGCCCGCGGCCTGCGCCTTCTGCCGGAGATCGGCGATGGCGGCGGGCAGGTCGTCCAGCAGCACGTCGATCGGGATCCAGCCGTCGCAGTAGTCCACCACGCGCGCGCGGCCCTGGGCGGTGGCCCCGCCGAACAGGATCGGGGGGTGCGGCGTCTGCACCGGCTTGGGGAACGAGATCGCGCGGTCGAAGTTGACGAACTCGCCGTGGAACGACGCCTCCTCCTGCGTCCAGAGCGCCTTCATGGCCAGCACGCGCTCGCGCAGGACGAGCCATCGCTTGGCGAACGGCGTGCCGTGGTGCTCCATCTCCTCGCGGTTCCAGCCGCCGCCGATGCCGAAGAGCACGCGGCCGTTGGAGAGCCAGTCCAGCGTGGCCACGGACTTGGCGAGCACGATGGG
>JBGPZN010000196.1:0-6467 GCA_041493815.1 Methylomirabilia bacterium | reverse complement strand
CGCTGCGGCTGGCCCACAAGGACGTCTCGCTGGCCGTCGCGCTCGGGCGCGAGAACAAGGTGCCGATGCGGCTGGCCAACCTGACGCTCGAGGAGATGTCCGAGGCGATGAACCGCGGCTGGGCCGAGCGCGACTCGCGCGTGGCCATGCTGCTGCAGGAGGAGCGCGCGGGGGTCGAGATCAAGGTCCCGCCGGCGGCGCTCAAGGAGGTCCTGGACAAGGACCGGAAGTGACGGATCACGTCGAGCAGAACCGCGCGGTGTGGGACCGGCTCAGTGTGCAATACGCTGAGGGGGGCCGTCGTGGCTGGGCCGAGACCGAGCTGACGTGGGGCATCTGGCACCTCCCCGAGCGGGAGGTGCGCGCCCTGCCGGAGGTGGCGGACCGCGACGTCATCGAGCTCGGCTGCGGCACCGCGTACTGGTCGGCGTGGCTCGCGCGACGGGGCGCGCGCGTGGTCGGGCTCGACAACTCGGCGCGCCAGCTCGCGACCGCGCGTGCGCTCCAGCGCGAGCACGGCCTCGCCTTCCCGCTCATTCACGCCGACGCCGAGCGGGTGCCGCTCGCCGACGCGCGCTTCGATCTCGCGCTGTCGGAGTACGGCGCCAGCATCTGGTGTGATCCCTATCGCTGGGTCCCGGAGGCGGCCCGGATCCTGCGCCCCGGCGGCGAGCTAGTGTTCCTCAAGAACGGCACGCTGTTCACCCTGTGCGCGCCTGAGGGCGAGGGCACGGCCGACGCGCGTCTGCAGCGCGACTACTTCGGCCTGCACCGTCTCCAGTGGTCGGACGTGGACTCGATCGAGTTCACGCTGCCGATCGGCGAGTGGATCCGCCTGTTTCGCGCCAGCGGCCTCGAGGTCCTGGACCTGATCGAGCTGCGGGCGCCCGCCGACGGCACCACGAGCTTCCCGTACGTGACGGCGGCATGGGCGCACCGCTGGCCGTCGGAGGAGATCTGGCGGCTGCGCAAGCGTTGACATCGGGCGCGCCCGCGCGATAGAAGGACGCTCACCGTGGCCCAGCTGTCCGCCGCCCGCCGTCTCGCTCGCTTCGCCCTCGGCCTGTCCCTCGACGTCGTGCCGGCTCCGGTGCGCACGCAGGCCTCGCTGCTCGCGCTCGACACGCTGGGCAACGCGCTGGCGGCGGCCCGGGAGGACTTCGGCATCGCCGTGCTCGGCGTCGCCTACGGGCTGGGCGGCGCGCCCGAGAGCGCGCTGCTCGGCCGCCGCGCCCGCGTGGCCGCCGCCAACGCCGTGCTGGCCAACGCCACCCTCGCCCACGGCCTCGACTTCGACGACACACGCGAGGACGCCATCGTCCACACCGGCTGCGTCGCCGTCACCACCGCGCTGGCTGTGGGCGAGGCGGTGGGCGCCGGTGGCTGCGCCATGCTGGAGGCGCTGATCGCCGCGGTGGAGGTGATGTGCCGCGTCGGGCTCGCGGTGCCCGGCGCCCTGCACGCGCGCCACTTCCATCCGACCTCGATCACGTCGAGCTTCGCCGCCGCCGCGGCCGCCGGCCGGCTTTACGGGCTCACCGAGGACCAGCTCGTGCACGCGTTCGGGATCTGCGGCAGCCAGTCCGCCGGGATCATCGAATATCTCACCGACGGCTCGTGGACGAAGCGGCTGCACCCGGGGTGGGGCGCGCATGCCGGCGTGGTCGCCGCGCTGCTGGCGCGTGCGGGCTTCACCGGGCCCGAGACGGTGCTCGAGGGCGGCCACGGGCTCTATACCGCGTTCGCGGGCGGACACGACGCCGGCCGGCTCGACACGCTGCTCGACAGCCTCGGCGCGAAGTGGGAGCTGCACGAGCTGACGCTCAAACCCTATCCGTGCGGCTCGATCGCCCAGCCCTACATGGACTGCGCCCTGCGCCTGCGCGAGCGCGTGCGACCGGACGAGATCGCGGCCATCCGCTGCCGCACCGCGGCCGGCCCGGTGCCGCGGCTGTGGGAGCCGCTGGCCGCCAAGCACGCGCCGCCCAACGGCTATGCCGCGAAGTTCAGCCTGCCGTACCTGCTGGCGACGATCCTGGTCCGCGGCCGGGCCGGGCTGGCCGAGTTCGCCGACGAGGCGGCGCGCGACGCCTCCGTGCTGAGCGTGGCCCGGCGGGTGACCTACGAGATCGACGCGACGATCGAGTATCCGCGCCAGTTCGTGGGCGACGTGGAGATCGCGCTGACCGACGGGCGCGTGCTGCGCGAGCGCCAGGACCGTCCGCGCGGCGGCCCCGACGCGCCGCTGACGCGTGCCGAGATCGAGGCCAAGTTCCGTGGGAACGCCGCCCTGGCGCTGCCGACCGACAAGGTGGAGACCATCATCCGCGGCGTGAGCGCTCTCGCCGCCAATGCTCCGCTGGCCGACCTGCTCACCGCGCTGCAGCCCTAGCGGGCCCGGCCCGCCGTCTTCTTCAGCTCGGGGATCACGTGCTTGCCGAACAGCTCGATGGACGACATCACCTTGTCGTGAGGCACGGTCTCCGTCGCCATGAGGAACTGCAGCTCGTCGACGCCCGCTTCCTCGTGGATGGCGATGCTGCGCAGGCAGCTCTCGGGATCGCCGGCCACGAGGACGCCGCGGTCGACCAGGGTGTCGGCGTCGATCTGATTCCACAGGGCCGAGGCGATCTGTCCCGATCCTCCCGAGAGATCCACCTCGGGCGCGCCTTCCGCCCCCTCGGTCTTGAGGTAACGGGCAAAGTTGGCCTTCAGGTGGTCCGGTACGCCGCCCCAGGACTCCACGAGCTGCTCGTACAGGTGAGTCTGATCCTTGAGGTAGGGGCGATCGGGCCCGAAGAACGTGCGAAGCGACTTGGCGGCGAGCTCGCGTGCCTCCCTGTTGTCCTGGCCGCACAGGCCCATGGTGGCGCTCAGCCACTGGCCGTTGATGAACTTCCCCACGGGCTTGGCGTGGCGGACCCGCTCCTTGTACGCCTTGATGTGCGGCGCCAGGAACGAGGGCGAGGCGACGCTGAGCGCCATCACGCCGATGCCCAGCTCGGCGGCCAGCTGGTAGGTCGCCGGCTGCAGCGCCGCGACCCAGATGCCGGGGTGCGGCTTCTGGTAGGGCTTCGGACGGACGTCACGGGGTGGGACGTTCCAGAACTGCCCCTCCCACGAGAAGGGGCCGTCCTCCCAGATCCGCGGAATCATGCGCAGCGACTCTTCCCACATGGCGCGGGTGTGGCGCGGATCGATGCCCATGCCCATCTGCTCGTAGGCGGCCGACCGTCCGGTGCCGAACTCGACGCGGCCGCCGGACATGTGATCGACCATCGCCACCCGCTCGGCCACCCGCACGGGGTGGTGGTAGGGCAGGATCACGACGCCGAATCCCAGCCGGATGCGCTTGGTCAGCCGGCTCAGCGCGCCGAAGATGACCTCCGGGCAGGGGGACATCGAGAAGCTGGTGAGGAAGTGATGCTCCACGAACCACACGGTGTCGAAGCCCATCTCGTCGGCCAGCACGCATTGCTGCAGCGTCTCTTCGATCACCGCGTGATCGTCGACCAGGGGCCGCTGCATCTCGTAGGCAAGACTCAATCGCATACGTCGTTCCTCTCTGGACTTCCTGACCGGGGCGCGATGATGGCATGGTGAGATTTCGTCGGCAAGCGTATGATCCTGTCTCATGTCTATGGCCATCCGCGCCTTGGCCCTCGTGGCCGCCCTCGCCGTGGGGGCGAGCGGCGCCTTCGCCCAGGACGCCCGGCTGGACGCCGCCAAGAAGGAAGGCAAGGTCGTCTGGTACACGTCGCTGGCGCTGCCCAGCGCGGAGAAAGTCGCCAAGCTGTTCGAGACCGCCTACCCGGGCATCAAGGTGGAGGTCCACCGCACCGGCTCCGAGCGGATTCTCTCCCGCGTGATGCAGGAGCTGCAGGCCGGCATCAAGAACGTCGACGTCGTGCACACCTCCGACGCCGGCCACTTCGTGCTCCTCAAGAACAAGAGCCTCCTGCTGAAGTACACGCCGGCCGGTGTCGAGCGCTTCCCGGCCGGCTTCAAGGACAAGGACGGCTACTACTTCGGCTTGCGCGCGACCGTGAGCGTGATCGCCTACAACACCAAGACGGTCGCGGCCACCGAGGCGCCGAAGACGTGGAAGGACCTGCTCGATCCGAAGTGGAAGGGCAAGATGGTGACGGCGCATCCCGGCTACAGCGGGGTCATCGCCACGCACGTGCTGGCGCTCGTCAACCAGTACGGCTGGGACTACTTCAAGCAGCTCGCGCAGAACCAGCTGATGCTCGTGCAGTCGGCGGTCGATCCCTCCGGCGTGGTGGCCTCGGGCGAGCGCCTAGTGGCCGTCGACGGCGGGGAGTACACGTTCTACCAGACCAAGAAGAAGGGCAACCCCATCGAGATCGTCTATCCGAAGGAGGGCGTGCCGCTGATCGTCTCGCCGACGGCCATCATGAGCTTTGCCGCCCATCCCAACGCGGCCAAGCTCTTTACCGACTTCAGCTTCAGCCGCGAGGTCCAGCAGGTGATGGCCGACTCCGAGGGGCTGTACACCGGTCACCCCGACGTGAAGTACCCCGCCGACAAACCCAAGCTCTCCGAGCTGAAGCTGCTGAGCGTCGATCCCGAGGAGCTCGAGAAGCGCAACGAGGAGATCAAGAAGCGCTTCGTGGAGTTCTTCGGCGCGTGAAGCTCGGCTTCCTGGCCTCGCATCGCGGCCTCGAGTGCGAGCACGCCTTCCTGGTCGAGACGCTCGCGCGGATCGTGTCGGGCGCGTTGACGCTGCCGTGAGCCAGGTGCGGTCCGGGGAGGCCGCGGGCGGCGCGGTGGCGAGGCGGCTGGCCGGCCTCGACCGCGCGCTGCCGGTGTGGGCGGCTGTGGTGCTGTTGCTCGTCTTCCTCATGGCGCTGCCGCTCGGCTGGCTCGTGGTTACGAGCCTGAGCGCGGCGGGCGGCGCCACGCTCGGCCACTACGTCGCGGTGTTCCACGACGTGGCGTTGCTCAAGGCGCTGTGGAACACGGTCGTGCTGGCGGTGTGGGTCGGCCTGGCCTCGGTCGCCGTCGGCGCACCGATGGCGTGGCTGACGGCGCGGACGGACCTGCCCGGCAAGGGGCTGATCCGAAGCCTCGTGCTCGCGTCGTTCGTGACGCCGCCGTTCCTCGGCGCCTTCGCCTGGGTGATGCTGGCGGGCCCCAACGCGGGGTTGCTCAATACGCTCTGGCGCGACGTCACCGGCGCCACCGACCCGCTCGTCAACATCTTCACGATGGCCGGGCTCGTCTTCGTGGTCGCCACCTACACGTTCCCGTACGTCTACATCATGGTCGCCAACACGCTGGCGCTCATCGCGTCCGATCTCGAGGAGGCGGCGGCCATCCTGGGGGCCGGGCGCCTGTCGATCGCGCGCACGGTGACGCTGCCCATGGTGGCGCCGGCGCTCGTGAGCGGCTTCATCCTGGCCGTGCTGCAGGCGCTCGCGCTGTTCGGCTCGCCGGCGATCCTCGCGCTGCCGGCCGGCTTCCACACGATCACCACGCAGATCTGGGCGATGTTCCAGTACCCGCCCAAGATCGAGCAAGCCGCGGCCATCTCGATGCCGCTGCTGCTGGCCACCGCGCTCCTGCTCCTCGTGCAGAAGCGGCTGCTGGGCCGGCGCGGGTACGCCGCCGTCGGTGGCAAGAGCGGGCTCCGGCGGACCATCCCGCTCGGCCCCTGGCGCTATCCGGCGCTGCTGGGCTGCCTGGCCGTCATGGCCTGCGCGATCTTCCTGCCCTACGGCATCCTGGCCAAGGCGGCGTTCTCGCGCGCGTGGGCCCAGCCGCTGACGTGGAGCAACCTCACGCTGTCGAACTTCACCTTCACGTTCTTCGAGTACGGCGCCACCCAGGCCGCCATCGTGAACACGCTGGAGCTGGGCGTGGCGACGGCCTCGATCGGGGCCGTGCTCGTCGCGCTGCTCTCCTACGTCACGAATCGGCGCCTCGTCGTCGGCCACCAGCTGGTGGCCTTCCTGGCGCTGGCGCCGATCGTCATTCCGGGCGTGGTGCTGGCCGTCGCGCTGTTCATCGCGTACACGCGGCCGCCGTTCGTCCTCTACGGCACGCTGGCGATCCTGTTCGTCGCCTATCTGACCAAGGAGATGCCGGTCGGCTACGCGCAGTCCGACGCGACGTTTCGCTCCATCCCGCCCGAGCTGGAGGACGCCGGGCGCATCCTCGGGGCCGGGCGGCTGCGCATCCTGCGCGACGTCACCGCGCCGCTGGCCCGCAGCGGGATCATCGCCGCCTGGTGCTTCATCTTCATCGGCGTCATCCGCGAGCTGTCGGCCTCGATCATCCTGTTCACCCCCGCCACCAAGGTGATGTCGGTCGTGATCTTCGACCTGAAGGAGGAGGGCCAGTTCGGCGCCATCGCCGTGCTCGGCATCGTGATGCTGCTGGCGACCTTCGCCATCGTCGCGCTGGTGCAGCGGGCGCTGGGCCGCGACGTGCTGGGCGTGAGG
>JBGPZN010000095.1:0-9694 GCA_041493815.1 Methylomirabilia bacterium | reverse complement strand
TACGGTAGCAGTCGGCGGCCGCGGCGCGGTCCCCGAGCAGGTGCCAATAGACGTCCCCGAGGCCCTGGAGCAGCCAGGGATTGGCGCCGTCGAGTTGCCGGGCGCCGGTCAGGGCCTCGTTGGCCTGCAGCTTGTTGCCGCGAAGCGCCTCCAGTCGCCCCGCCACGAGCAGGGCCCAGGCCTTCGTCGGCGCGTGAGGGTTGAGGCGGAGCAAGCTCAGCGCCTCATCGATGGCTTCGGGCAGCCGCCCTTGTTGCTCGTACACGCTCGCTCCCAGCAAGAACTCCGCCGCACGGTAGTAGTGGAAGTCACGGGGTACTCCGGCGAATGCGACTCGCTCCTGCAGCGCGCCGGCGGCAAGGAAGGCAAGGCACCCTCCCAGCACGACGGCCGTCAGGGGGATGAGGCGGCGCGCACGGACGAACGCGACGGCCTCGGCGAGCGCCAGAGCCGCAAACGGGATGAGGAACACGGCCAGCGTGGCGCGATAGCGCGAGAGCGGAAGCGTCACGAGGATGGAGGCGAGCAGGGAGAGGGAAAATGGCAGCAGGGTCACCCACGCGCGGACCCTGGGGGCTGCCAGCGCCAGCCCCACGACACTCACGGGAAAGAGTACGGCGTAGTTGGGGAGCACGCCGAGCAGAGGACTCTTGAGCGCTGCGTAGTAGAAGTTGGCGTTGTCGGGGTTCTCGTAGGGGATCACCAGCCCGGCGGCCTTGTGCAGATAGAAGAGGACGACGTCCCCGGCGCTCGCAAAGGAGCGCAGGCAGCCCAGGATCGTCGCCACGAGGCCACCACCGCTCGCCTCGATGATCGGCACGAACGCCGCGGGGTGGCTCTGGAAGAAGTAGGGGCTGGAGCCGGCCGCGTTGAAGACCGCGTAGACCGTGCTCCCCGTGACGGCCAGCTTCAGCGCCGGCGCGCCCACCACGACGTTGCGGATCACCACCGGCACGAAGGCCGCAGCCAGCCCGAGCGCGAAGGCCCCGCCCAGGATCGCGAGGCGGCGCGGCTCGCGGAACCAGGCGAGCAGGAGCACGACGACCAGGGGAGGGACGGTGAGGAATCCCTCGTTGACGACGACCGCGATCCCCACGATCGCCCCCAGGCCGAGGGCGCGGCCCGCGCCCGGACGCTCGTGCAGTGCCAGCAGCTGCCAGGTGGCGATCAGGGATATCAGGATGATCCACGGGCCGCGCAGCATGACCATGTCGAAGTGAATGTCGGGGGCGTACACCGCATAGATGAGTGCGGCGCCGAGCCCGGCGGCGGCTCCGAAGATCTGCCCGGTGATCCGGCCGAGCAGGACGATGGACGCCGCCCCGGCCAGGATCTGCAGCAGGGCGAGGGGGAGCATGGCATCGCCGAAGACCCGGTAGAGCGCCGCGATCAGATAGGGGTAGAAGGGGGCCTTGTAGAACACCGGAGACTCGCCGTACCACGCCTGCCACTTCTCGAGTGGGGCGGCGTCCAGCTGCCACGAGACCACCGGGTGGTACACCTTCCGGCCGAAGACGTCGCCGTTCGCGATCTGCTGCGCCCACTGGTCGAAGATGTACATGTCGGACTGGCCGAACGTCTGGTGGTAGCTGAAGATCGGTGTCGAGGACACGGCGAGGAGGTGAACGAGGCGCAGGATCACGCCGAGCGCCGCCACGAGGAGGAGCGGCCGCCGCATGGCTATCGTCGGCGCCCACCTCGGCGCGACGGGCCGCCCGCACGACGCGCGCCCGCCGGCGGCGCGTCCTCCAGCTCGATCCCAAAGACCGCGGACAGCCGATCGTCGGCGATCCGCTTGCCCGCGACCGGGCGCGCCCGCGACACCGCGCCGGCGGTGGCCGAGCTTATCAGCTCCGCCTGGTCTACCCGGCGCAGCACGAAGAACAGCTCCGGCCGGGCGTCCAGACGGATGCCCACGCCGTAGAGGACCGCGGCGAGGTGCTTGCACACGCCGGCGCGGTCCGGGCACGAGCAGTCGAGCGTCATCTCGCGCGGCTCCGGGAACAGCCCGTCCCTGGCGTGGGTCAGCACGGCCAGCACCTCATCGGACAGCTCCCCCCGCAGCAGGCCGACGAGGGAGCCGATCCGGCCGGTGCAGCGCGTGACGATGCGGCGCCAGCGCGTCTTCGCCATCGGAGCGATGGCGATCGTCACGCGGTACAGCTCGCTGCCCGCCACGTAGGCCTCGACCCGGCCTGGGGCGATCGCCAGGTCCAGCACCGAGCCGTTTCTCAGGTATGCGCGCCCGCGCGGCAGGCGGTTGGCGAGGTCGGCGTAGCGCTCGAGGTTGTCGGCCCAGGCCTTGCCCCAGAACGTGGTGGTGAGCTGCCGCTTGCGGTGCGCGATCTCGACCGGCTCGGCCGCCCGCTTGCTCTTCTTCAGCAGCTTCGCCAGCGCCCGGGCGCCTTGCGCCTTCTTCTCCGCCACCGACATGTAGGGCGGGTAGTAGCTCCAGTCGTCGTCGCCGTACCAGGCCATCGCCCTCCGTTATCTCACGCCTCGGCCGTGGCCCGACGGAGGTCGAGCGCGACCATGGCCATCAGCGCCTCGTCGCTCATCTCGGTCAGCAGCGCCTCGCCGCCACCCTCGAGCACCCCGCGCACCACCGTCTTCTTGTCCTCGATGAGCCGGTCGATGCGCTCCTCGACGGTGCCGCGGCACACGAGCTTGTGCACGAGCACGTTCTTGTGCTGGCCGATGCGGTACGCGCGGTCGGTCGCCTGATCCTCGACCGCGGGGTTCCACCACCGGTCGAAGTGCACCACGTGCGAGGCCGCGGTGAGATTGAGGCCGGCGCCACCCGCCTTCAGGGACAGCACGAAGAACGGCACGGTCGCGTCCTCCTGAAAGCGCCGCACGAGCCCGCCGCGCGCCCGGACCGGTGTGCTGCCGTGGAGCACGAGCCCGGGGCGGCCGAACAGGCCCGTCAGGAACGCCGCCAGCGGCGCGGTGGCCTCGCGAAACTGGGTGAACACCAGCACCTTCTCCTGCTTCGCTGCCACTGCCTCGACGAGCTCGCGCAGCCGCACGAGCTTGCCGCTGCCCGCCTCGTCCCACGCGCTGTCACCGAGAAAGTGCGCCGGATGGTTGCAGATCTGCTTGAAGCGCATGAGATAGGCCAGCACCAGGCCGCGTCGCTCGATGCCCTGCGCGACGCTCGCGATGACGCGCTCCAGCTCGTCGACCGTCTTCTGGTAGAGCGCGGCCTGCGGGCCGGAGAGGAGGCAGAACGCCTTCACCTCGGTCTTGTCGGGGAGGTCGGCCACGACCGAGCGGTCGGTCTTGAGCCGCCGCAGCAGATAGGGCTGGATCAGGCGGCGCAGCGGCGCGTAGCTCTCGTCCGGGCGGTCGGCCAGCCGCTTGGCGAACGCGGAGAACTCACGCGCGGAGCCCAGCAGGCCCGGATCGAGGAAGTCGTAGATCGACCACAGATCGCCGAGGCGGTTCTCGACCGGCGTGCCGGTGAGCGCGAGCCGCGCGCGCGCCTTCAGCGTCTTGACCGCCTGCGTCTGCCGGGCCCCGGGGTTCTTGATCGCCTGCGCCTCGTCGAGGATCGCCAGCGACCACTCCCGGCTCCGGAGCGCCTCGACGCGGGCCAGCGTGCCATAGGTCGTGATCACGAGATCGGTGCCGGCGAGATCGGCGCCGGCCAGCTCGGCGAGCTCGCGCGTGGGCAGGGCGGAGGGATGGGCGACGAGCGTCGCCAGCGACGGCGCGAAGCGCTCGATCTCGGCCTGCCAGTTGGCGAGGAGCGACGCCGGCGCCACGAGCAGGTGCGGTGGATCGCCGCCGCGCGCACGCCGCTTGTGCAGGAGCAGGAGCGCCAGCACCTGGATGGTCTTGCCGAGCCCCATGTCGTCGGCCAGGCAGACGCCCAGGCGCAGCGACGAGGCGAAGGCCAGCCACGCCACGCCGACCCTCTGATAGGGCCGCAGCGTGCCACGAAGGTCCGCGCCCGGATCGGCCGCCGCCAGCCCGGCCGGCCCGCGCAGCCCCTGCAGCGTGCGCGCGAGCCAGGCGCCGGCCTCGACGCGCGACCAGCCCTCGCGCGCCGCCAGCGCGGCGGCGTCGTCCTCGGTCCGGGCGGCGCCGGCGAGCAGCCGCATGCCCTCGAGGAACGACAGCCCGCCCTCGTCGGCCTCGCGCCGGACGCGCTCCCAGTGGGCGAGCACGTCGCGCAGCCGCTCGCGGTCCAGCTCGACCCATTGCCCGCGCAGCCGCACCAGCCCGCCCGACGACGCCAGGAGCTGGCGCACCTCGGCGGCCGTGAGCGTCTCGTCGCCCAGCGCGACGGCGACCGAGAAGTCGAGCAACGCATCCATGCCGACCGCGCTCGGCTTCTTTTCGCCCACGCGCACGGCCACCTCGGGCCGCGGCGGCCGCCGCCGGCGCCACCAGTCGGGAACGCGGACGACCAGCCCGGCCGCCTCCAACGCCGGGATCGCGTGCAGGAAGCGGTGCGCCTCGGTGGGCGTCCACGCCATCGCCTGGTAGATCGCGCCGGAGTCGATCAGCTCGGCCAGCCACGGAACCTGCTCGGCGGCGCGCTGCAGCGGCACCAGCAGGTGGAGCAGCGCCTGCCGATCGCCGCGCGCGGAGGACTCCTCGAGCGCGCGGGCGAGAGGACGATGCTGCACCTTGCCCCCGGCGCCCGCGCGCGCCGCGTAGGTGGCGAGGAAGGCGAACGGGTGCTCCTCGTCGCCGCGGTTCTCGGCCAGGTGCACGCACACCTTGCCGACGACGTGCCACGAGGGGTGACGCGCGCTCAGCCACTCGGCGACGGGTCCGCGGTGAGCGCGGATCTCGTCGGCGAACGCGCGGGTGAGGTCGGCCCAGCGCGCGGCGACCCAGTCGGCGTCGACGTATTCGCCGCCATCCATGGGCGGCACGGCGCCGGCCAGCCGGGCCCGCTCGTCCGGAGGGCAATCGACCTCGACGCGCTCGCGTCGCTCCTCGAGATCGGGCAGGGCGCAGAGCCGCGTCACGAACGCGCGGCCGAGGTCGCGCAGGAACGCGAGGGCAGGGGCGAGCGGCGCGTCGAGCTCGGTCGCGCCCAGGTCGAGCAGCGCGTGTCCGGGCCCGCTCGCGAAGGCACGGGCCACGCGGCCCCGCGCCGCGACCGACAGGCCATCGCTCGCCTCGTCGTCGCCGGGCATCGTGTCCGCGAGCAGCGCGCCCGACGGCAGGATGGCCACGCGCATCGGCGGCAATCTAAGGGGCGGCGGCGCCGCGCACAAGCGCGATCATCGGCCGGGCTCGTGGGTGAGGGCGAGCTTCGCCCGCCTGGGCCCGGCTCGCGCAGGCACTGCGCGTGGAGGAAACCTGCCCCGGGGCACTGGCGCGTGCCGATGCGCTCTTCCGCACCGCGCGCGCGCCATGGTGCCCGGAGATTTTCTGAACCGCGCTATTCCGGCGCCAGCCAGATCGTGTCGAGCTGGGTGTTGAGGAAGTGGCTGGGCGTGATGGTCCAGCCGCGGACGCGGGCGTTGTGCGGGATGATCCGCTGCCACCAGAGCGTCGGAATGATGTGGGCCTGGTCGTCGAGCAGGCGCTTCTCGTACTCCCGTACCAGCTTCTTGCGCTCCTCGGGGTCACGCGCGCGGGCCTGCCGGTCGTAGAGGGCATCGAGCGTGCGGTCGGTGTAGCGCCCGTAGCTGGCGTCGGTGCGGTCGGAGGAGAGGAACTTATAGAGGTCGAGGTCGGGCTCGACGATGTAGCCGCACTGGCCGTCCATGCTGACCTCGAAGTCGCCCGAGCGCAACGCGCCGAACCACGTCGCGCTCTCCAGCACCCGCTGGGTGACGTTGAGGCCGATCTTGCGCCACTGGTCGAGCAGCCACACGGCCAGCGGCTCGTAGGGCTCGGGCAGCCCGCGGTTGGTGAAGACGAACGAGAAGCCGTCGGGCACGCCCGCCTCCCGCAGCAGCCGCCGGGCCTCCTTGCGGGCGGCCTCGATGTCCCGGCCAAACCCCGCCAGCCCCGTCAGCTCCGCCTCCGGCGTGGCGTAGGGCGTTCCCGGCACCTGCACACCGCCCACGTCGCGCACGATGGTGATGCGGGAGAGGTGCTTGGAGCCCTCCCAGCGGTCCAGCGCCAGCGTGAGCGCGCGGCGCACCCGCACGTCGTCGAAGGGCTTCCTCTCGTGATTGGGGGTGGCGAAGAGCGAGCAGTCCCACGGGCTCTCCTTGACCGTGACCTTGGGGCCCATGGCCTTGACCAGCTCGTCGCGCCGCGCCGGGTTGAAGGCGCGGAACTCGATCATCGCCCGCTCGCCGCGGACGGCGGCCACGCGGGTGGCCGTGTTGGGAATGAAGATCGCGCGATAGCCGTCCAGGTAGGGCTTGCCCTTGTCCCAGTAGTCCGCGAATTTCTTGCCCACCCAGTGCGAGCCTCTGACGTGCTCGACGAACGTGAACGGGCCCGAGCCCATGACGTTCTTCTCGTACCAGTGGAGGTCCTTGGTCAGGATGTCGGCCTTGTAGATCCAGTTCCACGGCGAGGCGAGGCTGGCCAGCAGGCCGGCCGACGGGTGCTTGAGCCGAAAGACGATCGTCTGCGGGTCGGGAGCCTCGACCGCCTCGACCACCGCGTACTGCCCCTTGCGGGGGCTGGTCATCGTCGGCGGCGGGTTGACGATCTTGTCGTAGCTGGCCTTGACGTCGCGGGCCGTCAGCGCCGCGCCGTCGTGGAACCGGATCTCCCGGCGGATCTTGAAGGTGAGGGTCAGGCCGTCCGCCGACGCCGTCCAGCTCTCGGCCACGTCGCCGACGATTTTGGTCCCGGTCGGGTCGGTGGGATCCACGCGCAGCAGCGTGCTGTAGTGCGGCCCCATCGGGTGCATCAGGCCGAACGTCTCTTCACGGTGGCCGTCGTAGGACGGCATCTCGGATCCCACGACGTACACCAGCTCGCCGCCGTACCGTGGCTGCTGGGCCATGACTTCGGGCAGGGGGCCAAGGCCCGGCAGCAGCGTGGCGGCAACCGCGAGCGCGAGCGGGATGAAGCGGCGGACGGGTCGGGACATGGACCGGGCCCTCCTTGGTCGGCGACGTCGAGCGGTCAGCCGGTTCCGGGATGGTCGGGTGTGTCCGTCCTCCCGTCAAGTCAAATGGAAGCGCTCAGCCGGCGGGTGCCGAGGATCTCGCGGCCGGCGTTGAAGGCGGGGGGTGCCTGCAGCTCGGCAACGTGGCCGCCGACAACATCAACGCGCGCGCCGCCGGCACCCGTGACACGCTGGCCGGCGCCAAGGGGATCAAGCGGCTGACCGGCCGGAACGGCTGGAAGGAAATCGACGGCTGTCCGGTGTTCACGAAGCTCGACGCCTTCGTGCTGGAGGGTGGCTGGGCCCAGTTCGCGCCCCAGGCCTACTCGCAGGTCACCGGCCAGGTGATGGAGAAGCTGAAGAGCAAGGCGCTGGTGATCGTGGCCGGCGACACCCTGCCGCCCCAGATCGAGGCGCTCAAGGCCGGCCGCAGCCACGTCCAGGTTGGTCAGCGCCCCTTCGAGATGGGCTACCGCGCTCCTCGGTGATGATCGACCTGATCAACGGCAAGAAGGTCGCTCCAGTCATCTACACCGGTCTCGACGAGTGCACGCAGGAAAACGTCGGGAAGTGCATCGCCAAGTAGCGCGCGACCCGCACGGGCGGGCGTAACGACTCGAGCTCAGCGCTCGGCGTCGCGGTTCGGAGACGCGGGCGGTCCGGCGGAGTCAGGTCGTCTGCGCCACTCCGCCAGCCGCTCCACCGCGACGTAGAACGCCGGCACCAGGAGCACGCCGAGCACGGTCACCGCGAGCATCCCGCCGACGACCGTGGTGCCGATCGAGTTCCGGCTGGCCGCGCCCGCGCCCGAGGCGACGACCAGCGGGAGCGAGCCCAGGATGAACGCGAAGGACGTCATCAAGATCGGGCGGAAGCGAAGCCGGGCAGCCTGTCGCGCCGCCTCCCGGATGTCGACCCCGCGCTCGCGACGCTCCTTGGCGAACTCCACGATGAGAATGGCGTTCTTGCTCGCCAGTCCGATCAGCAGGGCGAGGCCGATCTGCGCGTACACGTTGTTGGCGAGCCCGCTGAGCCACAGCGCGCTCAGGGCGCCGAGGACGCCGAGCGGCACGGCCAGGATCACCGCCAGGGGGACCAGCCAGCTCTCGTACTGAGCGGCCAGGACGAGGAAGACGAACAGCGCGGACAGGGCGAAGACGAATCCCGCCCGGCTCCCCGCCTCGATTTCCTGGAACGCCAGGCCCGACCACTCGTAGGCTTGGCCCGCGGGCAGCAGGCGCCCCGCCAGCTCTTGCATGGCCGCGATGGCCTGGCCGGAGCTGGCGCCGGGGGCGGTGTCGCCGGCGATCTCCGCCGTGCGATATAGATTGTAGTGAGCGATGCTGTCCGGCCCCGTGCTCGGCCGCACGGTGACGAGCGTGCTCAGCGGCACCATCTGGGCGGTCCCGTTCTGACCGGCCTGGCTCCGGACGTACAGACGCGCGACGTCGCTCGGCGTGGCGCGGTAGCTCGGCTCGGCCTGAAGCTGGACGCGGTACACGCGGCCGAACGCGTTGAAGTCGTTGACGTAGAGCGAGCCCAGAAAAATCTGCAGGCTCGCGAAGACGTCGGACAGCGGGACGCCGAGCGCCTTGGCCTTGGCCCGGTCGACCTGCGCGTCGAGCTGCGGCACCCCCGGCCGGAACGCCGTGTACGTCGCGGCCAGCTCCGGCCGCTGACGGGCCGCGTCCATGATCTGCCGCGCGGTCACGTCCAGATCCTGGAGCGAGCCACCAGCCACGCTCTGCAGCTCGAACTGGAATCCGCCGCCGGAGCTGATGCCCCGGATCGGAGGCGGAGGAAAGACCACGACGACCGCCTCCTGGATCCTGCCGAGGCGGGCGCGCAGGCGCGCCAGGATCGCGTCGGCCTGCAGCTCGCTGGCCTTGCGCTCCGACCAGGGCGTCAGGCGGGGAAAGAGCGAGGCGACGTTCGGCCCGTTGACGCCCGAGATGAAGCTGCGCCCGCCGATGGCCACCACGGTCTCGACGCCGGGCGTCTCCACCAAGATCTGCTCGATCTGGCGCACGACCGCGTCGGTCCGCTCGAGCGAGGCGGCGTCGGGAAGCTGGACGTTGACCAGCAGGTAGCCCTGGTCCTCGGTCGGTGCGAAGCCCGTCGGCACCCGGCGCAGCAAGACGTAGCTGGCCCCGCTCAGGATCACCAGCACGAGCACCGCCAGCATCGACCGACGGACGATGTGCTGGACGGTCCGATCGTAGCCGTTGGTGAGCCGGGCGAACGACGCGTTCCAGACCCGGGCCAGCCAGCGCTGGCGCGCGGTGCCGGCCGGCCGGAGGAGGAGCGCGCACAGCGCGGGCGTCAGCGTCAGGGCGTTGAGCGCGGAGAGCGCCACCGACACGGCGATCGTCAACGCGAACTGACGGTAGAGCTGCCCGGTGATGCCCGGCAGGAACGCGATCGGAACGAACACCGCCATCAGGACGAGCGCGGTGGCGATCACCGGTCCCACCACCTCGGCCGTCGCCCGCCGGGTCGCCTCGCGTGGCGCCAGGCCCTCCTCGTCGAGGTGGCGCTGGGTGTTCTCCACCACCACGATGGCGTCGTCCACCACGATCCCGATGGCCAGGACGAGGCCGAAGAGCGTCAGCGTGTTGATCGAGAAGCCGAACACGCTGATGACGGCGAAGG
>JBGPZN010000175.1:0-7125 GCA_041493815.1 Methylomirabilia bacterium | reverse complement strand
GCGCGGCCGTGCCCTCGGCGGTCGCGCCGGTCGCCGCGCCTTCGCTCGTGACGGCGCACGCCGGGCACCCGCACCGCACCAGCGCGCTGACCCGGCACAAGATCGAGCGCGGGCGCAGCCCCTACGTCCGCCGGGCGTCCGGGCTGCCGGCGGCCGGCGACGCGGCCGCCGCGATGGGAGTGGAGTCGGTCGTCGAGCGGTGCTTCGCGCTCCACCAGGCCCGGCGTGACGCCGAGGTCCTCGTCCTCGGCATGGCCGCCCTGCAGGGTCTCGACGGCGCCGTCCGTCCGGACGACCCTCAGACGACGGCGGCGCTCTGGAGCGTCATCGCGCTGGCGCGCCAGGCGCTCGGCGAGGACGCCGAGGCGCGGACGGCGCTGGAGTCGGCGGTCGCCGCGGCCCCGCCCGCCGACCGGCCGACCTACCAGCGCCAGCTCGCCGCGCTCGCCGACGGCGTCGCCGGCGGCCTGTTGGCCGAGGCCGACCGGCACTCGGGTCCGGAGTCGGAGAAGCGCCTGGCCGCCATTCACAGCGCGGTGACGTGGTTGCAGTGCGGCGCGGCCGCGATGCCCGCCGACGGCAGGCTGGCCGATCTGGCCGCCAGCGCCGAGGCGATGCTGTGGTCCGCCTACGAGCGCACGGTCATGGCGCTCGTCCAGCGCCAGGACTTTCGGGCGGCCCGGCGGTTGCTGCGCGAGGCGCTGGCCGATCCGCGCTTCCCGGTGGCTCGCGTCGAGGCCTTCCGCGAGCTGTTCTCCGGCACGTTCAGCGGCGAGATCGGCCAGCTCACGGCGCAGGCGATCCGTAGCGTGCAGGACGCCCGCGAGGTCGACGCCCTCGCCGCGCTGCAGCGCGCGGAGTCGCTCATGGGGACGCTCAGCGACGAGGCGCTGTCGCCGAAGCGGCGGGAAGAGGTGGATCGGCGGTTGTGGTGGGGCTACAGCAAGCTCGGCGAGCGCCGCGTGGCCTCCGGCGAGTACGAGGCCGCGCTCGAGCCGCTGTTCCACGCCTTCGGCTACGACGTCGGCCCCGAGCGGCACCAGGAGACGCGCGCCCTGCTCGTGCGCGCGCTCGACGGCGTCGCCGACACCCGCGCGCTCGACATCCGCGAGCGGGCCGACGCCGGCGACCACGAAGCCGCGATCGTGCACTGCGACCGGCTGTGGGCGCTGCTGCAGGGCGCCACCGAGAAGGGCCTGACGCTCGACGACGTGGCGGGCGCATCGATCAAGGTCCAGCGACTCATCGCGAGCCTGGTGAGGTAGCAATGTCGAGGAGCGCCACGGCTTTGCCGGGGCGTGACGAGCGTGTGGGGGTGTGGGGGCCAGGTCGGGGCCCCCAGCCCGAGCGAGTTGACGAGGAGCGCCACGGCTTTGCCGGGGCGTGACGAGCGTGTGGGGGCCATGTCGGGGCCCCCAGCCCGAGCGAGTTGTCGAGGAGCGCCACGGCTTTGCCGGGGCGTGACGAGCGTGTGGGGGTGTGGGGGCCATGTCGGGGCCCCCACTTTTATTGAGTAATCGAACGGACGAAGTCGCGGTTGAGCGTGAGGCCGAGGCCGGGGCGGTCGGGCGCCAGCACGTAGCCGTCGACCAGGTCGAACGGCTCCTCCACCAGGTCGTTCAGCAGCGGATTCTCTCCGCGCGAGAATTCCAGCGTCGTCACGCACGGCGTGGCCACGGCGAGGTGCAGGCCGGAGGCGAACAGCACGGCGCCGCCCCACAGGTGCGGCGCGACGGTGAGGCCGTGGGTGGCGGCCAGCGCGCAGATGCGCAGCGTCTCGGTGATCCCGCCGGCGATGGCGACGTCGGGCTGCAGCACGTCCACCGCGCGCGCCTCGATCAGGTCGCGGAAGGCGAAGCGCGTTTGCTCGGTCTCGCCGGCGGCGATCGGGATGTCGGTGGCCGCGCGCACCTCGGCCTGGCCGGCGACGTTGTCGGGCGACACGGGCTCCTCCAGCCAGCCCAGATCGCAGTCGGCGACCTTGCGGGCGAAGCGCTGCGCCTCGCGCACGGACCACGTGCCGTGGGCGTCCACCATGAGACCCACGCCCGGCCCCAGCGTCTCGCGCGCCTCGCGGACGCGAGCGGCGGAGTCGTCCACGCTCGCGTCTTGCAATCCGACGCGCATCTTGACCGCGCGGTGGCCGCGCTCGACGTACTGCCGGAGCTGCTTGCCCACGCCGCCGACGGGGGCCCAGCCGCCGGAGGCGTAGGCCGGGATGCGCTCACGCAGGCGGCCGCCCAGCAGGCGCCACACCGGCTGGCCGAGCGCCTTGCCGAGCAGGTCCCACAGCGCGATGTCGATGCCCGACAGGGCGGAGACCGTGATGCCGCGGCGGCCGACGATGGGAAACGTGCGACCGTGCGCGGCCACGTAGTGCGCCCGGGTGCCATTGTAGATCGTCTCCCACAGCGCGGTGATGTCGCGGGCGTCGCGGCCGATCAGCACGGGCGCCAGCTCGGCATGGATCAGCGTGACGAGGGCTGCGTAGTTGCCGAGGTTGCCGACGCCGACCTTGGCCTCGCCGAGGCCGGTGAGCCCGGCGTCGGTGTCGATCTCGACCAGGCAGGTGTTGAACGAGTCGTTGACGCCGAAGTCGCTGGTGTGGCGGCGCTCGGCCGGGATGGGCGCGCGCAGCCAGGCCGCGCGCACCGCCGTGATCTTCACCGGGTCACGGCTCGGTGCTACGCCGCCGGACCTCCTCGAGCAGGAGCTCCGGCACGCGCAGGAACGCCTCCACGACGGCGGGATCGAAGTGGGCCCCCGCGCAGCGCTTCAGCTCCGCCTTGGCGGCATCGAAGGGAATCGCCTTGGAGTAGGGGCGGTCGAAGGTCATCGCGTCGAAGGCGTCCACGACCGAGAAGATGCGGGCGCCGACGGGGATGTTCTCGCCGCCGATACCGCGAGGGTAACCGCTCGCGTCCCATTTTTCGTGGTGCGCGTACACGATGGGGACCGCGCCGCGCAGGAACGGGATCTTCTCGATCAGCCGGCGGCCGATCTCCGGGTGGGTGCGCATGATGCCCCACTCGTCGGGGGTGAGCGGTCCCGGCTTGAGCAGGATGGCGTCGGGGATGCCGATCTTGCCGATGTCGTGCAGGAGCACGCCGTGGGCGAGGTCGCGCAACTCGGCCTCGTGGATGCCGTACTCGCGGGCGGTGGCCAGCGCGTAGCCGTGGACGCGCCGGGAGTGGGCCTCGGTGCCGACGTCGCGGGTGTCGAGCGCCGAGCCCAGCGCCTCCAGCGTCGACCGGTACGTCGACTCCAGCTCGCGATAGGCGGCGGCCAGGTGGTGGGTGGCCTGCTCGACGCGGCTCTCCAGCATCGCGTGGTACTGGCGGCGCTCGAGCAGCAGCTGGCGGCGCTCGAGCGCCCGGTCGGCGGCGATCAGCAGCTCGTCGACGTTGACCGGCTTCATGATGAAGTCGTAGGCGCCGAGCTTCAGGCTCTCGATGGCCGTCTTCACGTCGGCGGCGCCGGTGAGCACGATCACGGCGGCGTCAGCGTCGACCTCCCGCACCTGCTGCAGGAGCTCGATGCCCGTCATCACCGGCATCTTGAGGTCGGTGACGGTGAGCGGCGGCCGGGCGGCGCGGAACAGCGCGACGCCCTCGCGACCGTCCTGGGCGAGGCGGCAGTTGTAGCCCGCCGTCAGGAAGATCTGATGCAGGACTTCACGGACCTGGCGATCGTCGTCGACGATGAGGATGTCCCGAGTCGGCTCCACGTCATTGCACTCGTTGGGGAGATGGCGTCGCCGCCACCTGATTCTTGCCGGCCCTCTTGGCCGCGTACAACGCCTCGTCCGCCGCCCGGAACAGGTCCTCGGCGGTCCCCGCCTCGTCGTCGGGCAGGCTGGCCACGCCGAAGCTGGCGGTGACGACCTTGCCGTGCGAGAAGGGGTACTTGGCGAGCACCTCGCGGATGCGGTCCGCGTACAGGCGCGCGCCGGCCTTGGACGTCTCGACCAGCAGCACGGCGAACTCGTCGCCGCCGTACCGCGAGACCACGTTGATGCCGCGTGAGTGCTTCATGAGGATCTGGGCCACGTCGCGCAGGGTGTCGTCGCCGACCGTGTGGCCGAACTCGTCGTTGACCGCCTTGAAGCCGTCGAGGTCGAGGACCACCACCGACACCGGATGGTTGAAGCGGCGGTAGCGCGACAGCTCTTCCTCGAGGCGGAGGTTGAAGAAGCGACGGTTGTAGAGCCCGGTCACCTCGTCCTTGAACGACGTCTCCTTCAAGCGGGCGTTGGTGGACTCCAGCTCCTTGTAGGCGGCGTCGAGCCGGGTGGCGAAGGTGTTGATCTCGGCCGCCTGCTGCTCGATCGTCACCAGCATCTTGTTGAACGAGGTCATCAGCGTGCCGACCTCATCCTGGCGTTTCTCGAAGCCGGACAGCGCGCTCTCGCTGGCCATCAGCGCGCCGATGCGGGCGAGGAGGCGGCCGAGGTCCCAGATGACCCAGGCGCCGGCCAGCATGCCGAGCACCGTGAAGAGGACCAGCAACTGCAGGACGCCGAACTTCAGCGTCTCGCCGGGGCCGAGCGTGGGGAGGACGAGGACGAGGACGACGAACGCGAGCACCAGGATGGGCACGAGGGAGGAGAGCACCAGCGCCACGAGCACCTTGCTCTTGATGCGCTGGCCGGCACGTGCGACGTCGATTCCGCTCTCGCCCGACATGAACTCATTATTCTAGTTGCCGCTCGGACGTGTCAATGTAAGAATTTTCGCAGAGTTATGAGCGTCCTCGCCAACCGAAAGCTCGACTGTGTCGGGTTGTTCTGTCCCATGCCGATCCTCAAGACGCGGGACGCCATCAAGGCGATGGCCGTCGGCGAGGTGCTCGAGATGACCTCCGATGATCCGGCGTCGGAGGCCGACA
This sequence comes from Methylomirabilia bacterium, assembly GCA_041493815.1. Lineage (GTDB taxonomy): Bacteria > Methylomirabilota > Methylomirabilia > Rokubacteriales > CSP1-6 > AR5. Next base: position 2,238 of record JBGPZN010000175.1, on the reverse strand, counting down.
TGAAGAGCTGGACCACGCGCACGGGCCACGAGCTGCTGGAGGTCGCCAGGCATGGCACGGTCTACCGGTTCGTCGTCCGAAAGACTCGATAGCGTGGCGGCGCCGCCCGCGGCGCGGGTCTACCTGGACTACGCCGGCTTCTCGCCGGTCGACCCCCGCGTCGTGGCCCTCATGCGCCCGTTCCTCGAGGGGGGCGTCGGCAACCCGGCCGCGCTGCACTCCCACGGGCTGGAGGCGCGGGCCTCGCTCGACGGCGCCCGCGGCAAGGTGGCCCGGCTCATCGGCGGCGTCGCCAGCGGCGTGATCTTCACCGCCACCGCCACGGAGGCCAACAACCTGGCCATCAAGGGCGTGGCCCTGCGCGCCCGCGGCCGTCACCTCGTCACCTCCGCCGTCGAGCACGTGTCGGTCGTCAACCCCTGCCGTGATCTCGAAAAACAGGGCTGGAGCGTCACGTGGCTCGCGGTCGATCGTGACGGGCTCGTCGATCCCGAGGCCGCCGCCCGCGCGCTGCGCGAGGACACCGCGCTGCTGTCGATCATGGCCGCCAACGGTGAGATCGGCGCGCTGCAGTCGGTGCGCGAGCTCGGCCGCCTGGCCCGCGCGCGGGGGGTGCCGTTCCACGTCGACGGGGTGGGCGCCGTCGGCCGGCTGCCGCTCAGCGTGGACGAGTGCGCGATCGACCTGCTGGCGCTGTCTTCCAACGACCTGTGCGGGCCGCCGGGCGCCGGCGCGCTGTGGGCGAGGGCGCAGGTGCCGCTGGCGCCGATTGTCCTCGGCGGCGGCCAGGAGGGCGGTTACCGCTCGGGCACCGAGAACCTGCCGGCCATCGTCGGCATGGGCGTCGCCGCCGACCTCGCCCGCAACGAGCGGGCGGCCGAGGCCGCGCGGCTCACCCCGCTGCGCGATCGGCTGCTCGAAGGGCTGCTGGAGCGGGTGACCGGCGCGCGGGTCACCGGGCCCCGCGGGCCGCGCCGGCTGCCGCATCACGCCAGCGTCGTGGTGCCCGGCGTCAAGGCCGACGCCGTCCTGCTCGAGCTGGACCTCAGAGGCGTGGCGGCCTCGTCGGGCTCGGCTTGCAACCTCACCACCGGCGAGCCGTCGCACGTGCTGCGGGCGATCGGCTGCACGCGCGAAGAGTCCGAGGGCTCGCTCTGCTTCACCCTCGGCCGGTGGACGACCGCCGCCGAGATCGACGTCGTCCTGGACGTCCTGCCGGGCGTCGTCTCCCGCCTGCGCCGCCTCGCCGCCCGGTGAGGCTCTTCCTCTTCGACATCGACGGCACGCTGGTGACGGCGCGGGGCGCCGGCCGGCTCGCCATCGGCCACGCGCTGGCGACGGCCTACGGCACCGCCGGCCCGCTCGAGGCCTACGATTTTCGTGGCAAGACCGACCAGCGGATCGTGTGGGACCTGATGCGCGGCGCCGGCCTCGACGACGCGCGCATTGCCGCCGGGCTGGCCGAGTGCTTCGCGGCCTACCTCGCCGAGCTCGAGAGGCTCATCGGCGATGGCGCGCGGGTCACGATCATGCCGGGCGTCGGCGCGCTCGTCCGCGCGCTGGCCGCCCGCGCCGACGCCGTGGTGGGGCTGCTGACCGGCAACATCGAGCCGGGGGCGCGCGTGAAGCTGCGGCCCACCGGGCTCTGGCCGCTCTTCCGGGTGGGTGCCTTCGGCTCCGACGAGATGGACCGCCGGCGCCTGCCGGCCATCGCCTGCGAGCGCGCGCATCGCCTGACCGGCCGCGCCTTTGCCTTCGAGGAGGTCACGATCATCGGCGACACGCCGCTGGACGTCGACTGCGCCCGGGCCTGCGGCGCGGTGGCCGTCGCGGTGGCCACCGGCTTCCACCCCGCCGAGGATCTGAAGGCGTGTGCGCCCGACCTGTTCTTCGCCGACTTCGCCGACGTGCCCGCCACGCTGGCCGCGCTCACCACGGCGCGCTGATGCGCCTGGTCGTCCTCTACCTGCACGTCGTCGGCGCCGTCGTCTGGATCGGCGGCCTCGCCTACCAGGCTCACGCCCTGCTCCCCGCCGCCCGTCGCGGCGCCGTCGCGCCCTTCGCCGACGCCGCCCGGCGCTCCCGCCCGGTGACGTGGACGGCCATCGGCGTCGTCGTGCTCACCGGCTTCTACAACGTCACCCAGCTCGGCGACCTGGCGCGGGTGATGGAGAGCGGCGCCGGCCTCATGCTCGCCGCCAAGTTCATCCTGGTCATCCTCGCCGTCGCCCTCACCAG
>JBGPZN010000509.1:0-2710 GCA_041493815.1 Methylomirabilia bacterium | reverse complement strand
GTACTCGGGGATCTTGGCGACCGGGTCAAGCGCGGCGTGCGTCAGTTCGTTCGCCGCCGCCTCGGCGAAGTGGAAGGGCATGAACACGGCGCCTTCACGGATGCCCGGGGTCAGCCGCGCCCGGGCCGTGACGGCGCCGCGCCGCGAGCGCACGCGCACACGATCGCCGTCGGCCACGTCGAAGCGCGCGGCGTCCCCGGGATGCACCTCGACGAGCGCCTCGGGCACGAGCCAGTCGAGCGCGGGCACCCGGCGCGTCATCGTGCCGCTGTGATAGTGCTCGAGCACGCGTCCGGTGGTGAGCACCAAGGGATAGTCCGCGTCCGGCACCTCGGCGGCGGGCCGGTAGGTCACCAGCGTGAACCGCGCGCGCCCGCGCGCGAACCGGTCCACGTGCAGGATGGGGGTCCCGGGATGCCCGGGGGCGGGACACGGCCACTGCAGTCCGGCCTGTCCGAGCCGGTCGTGCGTGATGCCGCCGTAGCTCGGTGTCACCGCGGCCACCTCGTCCATGATCGCGGCGGGATCACCATACGTCCATCCGGCCCAGGGCGCCGGCCGAGGCGGCGACGCCAGCAGACGGCTGATGCGCTCGCCGATCTCCGCAATGATCCACCAGTCGGCCCGCGCCTGCCCGGGGGGCGGCACGACAGGCTCGAAGCGCTGCACGCGACGCTCGGTGTTGGTGAACGTGCCCGCCCGCTCGGCGGAGGCGGCCGCCGGTAGCACGACGTGGGCGAACCGGGCGGTCTCGCTCGGGAAGATCTCCTGGACCACCAGGAACTGGCAGGCCTCCAGGCACCGGCGCACGTGCGCGAGGTCGGGATCCGTCATGGCCGCGTTCTCCCCGAGGATCCACAGCGCCCGGATGCGGCCGTCGAGCGCGCCGTCGAGGATCTCGGTGACGGTGAGGCCGGGCCGCTCCGGTACCGGCGCGCCCCAAGCCTCGGCGAAGCGGGTCCGCGTGGCGGCCTCGGCGACCGGCTGGTAGTCCGGCAGCACGTCGGGCAGCGCGCCCATGTCGCAGGCGCCCTGCACGTTGTTCTGTCCCCGCAGGGGATTGATGCCGCCGCCGGCGACGCCCAGGTTGCCGAGCAGGAGCTGGAGATTCGTGCAGGCGAACGCGTTGTCGGTGCCGCACGTGTGCTGGGTGACGCCCATGGCGAACAGCAGGGCGCCAGGCCGGTGCTCCCACAGGATCCGCGCGGCGCGCCGGATGTCGGCGGCGGGGACCCCGGTGATCGCCGCCGCCTGCTCGGGCGTGGCGTCACGCACGTGGTCGGCCAAGGCCGCGAAGCGTTCCGTGCGCGCCGCGATGAACACCTCGTCCACCCAGCCGTTGGCGATCAGCACGTGGGCCAGCGCGTTGAGCAGCGCCACGTCGGTGCCCGGCCGCAGCCGCAGGTGGAGCACGGCGGCGTCGACCATGGGGATGTCGCGCGGATCGGCCACCACGATCGGCAGGCCGCGCTCTTTCGCCGCCCGCCGCAGGCGCATGCCGAACACCGGATGCTGCTCGGTCGTGTTCGAGCCGACGATGAAGACGCTCTGCGCGTGCTCGACGACGTCGTCCATCGCGTTCGTCATCGCGCCGGAGCCGAGCGCCTGGCCCAGCGCGGCCACCGTCGGCGAATGGCACAGGCGCGCGCAGTGGTCGACGTTGTTGGTGTCGAGGAGCTGGCGGGCGAGCTTCTGGAAGAGATAGTTCTCCTCGTTGCTGCACTTCGCCGAGGCCAGCAGGCCGAGCGCCTCGCCACCGTGTCGCTCGCGCAGTCCCACCAGCGTCCGCGCGACCAGGTCGAGGGCGGTGTCCCAGTCGACCTCGACGAGCTCCGATCCCCCGCCCCCGAGCAGCGACCCCCGCACGCGCGGCCGTGTGAGCCGGGCTCGATCATGGACGTAGGGCCAGCCGAAGCGCCCCTTGACGCAGAGCAACCCGTGGTTGGCCGGGCCATCCCAGTCGGGCGTCGTCGCCACGATGCGGCCGTCGGCGACCTCGAGATGGAGACGGCAGCCGACGCCGCAGTAGCTGCACACGGTGCTCACCGCCCGCGTCGGCACCGAGGAGCGCCGCGCCAGCGTCAGCGCGTCGGTGGGGCACACGGCTTCGCACATCCCGCAGAACTCGCAGGCGCTGTCCTGCATGGGGCCGTCGGTGCCGAACCCGATGCGCGAGTCGCCGCCGCGCCCGAAGATGCCGATCGCCGTCACGCCGTTCAGCCGATCACAGGCCCGCACGCAGCGCTAGCACCGAATGCACGCCCCGTGGTCCACCCGGATGAACGGGTTCGACTCGTCGACGCTCGCCGTGCGGCCCGGTGCCGCCGCCGGCGGCGCCACGTTGTAGCGGGCGGCGAGCGTCAGCAGCTCGTTGTGCGTCTTGCCGAGGCCGGGGCGATAGTCGCCGAGCCCGAGCCGGATCACGTGCCGCCGAGCGGCCTGGACCGGTGGGCTGTCGGTTCGCACGACGAGGTCGGCATGAGCCGGCACGACGCAGGCGGGATGAAGGCCGGGACGCCCATCGATCTCCACCAGACACACTCGGCACGAACCGTCGGGTGGCAGCGCCGGATGATGACACAGGGTGGGGATCGTCGTGCCCGCCGCGCGCGCCGTTTCCAGGATGGAGGCGCCGGGCGGCACCGGCACCTCACGCCCGTCGAGGATCACGGCGTGGGCTTGGCGTGCGGGACGCGCTCACTCTCGCGCT
>JBGPZN010000398.1:0-3660 GCA_041493815.1 Methylomirabilia bacterium | reverse complement strand
GGGGCGAAGCCGGCGAGGGGACCCGCGCGACCTTCTGCCTCGGGGAGCCCGGGTCCCCTCGCCGGCTTCGCCCCGCCCGCCGCCCCCCCCGCTGCTTCGCGCGCCGCGCTCACCAAGCTGAACTTCCCCGTGCCGTCACGCACCGCGCTCCCATCACTCAAGAAGTACGCGCACGTCGAACTCAACGGCCGGCGCGATCTCGCGGCCTACGTGGAGGCCAGCCGCGGCTGCAAGCATCTGTGCCGGCACTGCCCGATCCCGCCCGTGTACGGCGGCCGGTTCTTCGTCGTCCCCGTGGAGACCGTGCTGGCCGACGTGTGCCAGCAGGTGGCGGCCGGGGCCACCCACGTGACGTTCGGCGATCCCGACTTCCTCAACGGGCCGCGCCATGCGCTCACGGTCGCCCGCGCGCTGCACGCGGAGTTCCCGCGGGTGACGTTCGACTTCACGGCGAAGATCGAGCACCTGCGGGCCCAGCGCGCGCACCTCGCCGAGCTGGCCGCGCTCGGCTGCGTCTTCATTGTCTCCGCGGCCGAGTCGCTGGACGACCGCGTGCTCGGCCACCTGGCCAAGGGCCACACGCGCGCCGACATCGTCGAGGCGCTGGGCGTCGCGCGCGCGGCCGGGATCGCGCTGCGGCCGACCTGGGTGGCGTTCACCCCGTGGACGACGCTCGAGGGCTACCGCGAGTGGCTAGACTTCCTCGCCGCCGAGGGGCTGGTGGACCACGTTGATCCCGTGCAGTACGGCATCCGGCTTCTGGTGCCACCCGGCTCGCTGCTGCTCGACCTGCCGGACATGAGACCGTACCTTGGCGGGCTGGTGCCTGGCGGCTTCCACTACCGCTGGACGCATCCCGACCCGCGCGTCGACCGTCTGGCCGGCGAGGTCGCCGCGATGGTGGCGACCGCCGCCGAACACGACGAGGACGCGGGGCTGACGTTCAACCGCGTGCGCGCGCTCGCCGCCGTCGCGGCCGAGGCCCCCGCGCCGACACCCGTCGATCTCGCGGCCGGCCGCGCCCGGCCGCCCCGGCTCACCGAGCCGTGGTTCTGCTGAGCGGAGCCCACCCAGGGCCAGTTGGCCCTGTCCTTGGCCGGAGGGGAATCTGTAGGTACACTACCTGTCTGAGAGAGGTGACGCCATGAGCGAGGATCTCAAGAGCCGGGTGCAGGATCTGATCGAGACCATGATCAATCCGGCGGTGGCCGGTCACGGCGGCTTCGTCGAGCTGATCGACGTCCAGGACAACCGGGTCTATCTACAGATGGGCGGGGGCTGCCAGGGCTGCGGCGCCGCCGACGTCACGCTGAAGTCGGGGATCGAGCGCCTGATCAAGGAAGAGCTCCCCGAGGTGACCGAGGTTCTGGACACGACCGATCACTCGTCGGGCACCAACCCCTACTACAGCGCCGGCAAGGCGTAGCTTCCGTACGTCGTCGGCAGGGTCCTCCGGCATGGACCGTCTGCTCCTCCTCCTGCCGACGACGACGTACCGTACGCAGGACTTCCTGGACGCCGCGCGCACGCTCGGCGTCGACATCGTCTGCGCCTCCGAGAAGCCGAGCACGTTCGAGGCGCACGCCCCCGACAACCTCCTCACGCTGGACTTCGCCGATCCCGACGCCGCCGCCGCCAAGGTCGCCGATCTCAGCAGCCGGCGTCCACTGAACGCGGTGGTCGGCGTGGACGATCTCACCACGGTGGTCGCCGCCGCCATCGCCGAGCGGCTCGGCCTGCGCGGCAGTGCCGTCGCGGCGGTGGCGGCGGCGCGCGACAAGTACCAGATGCGCCAGTGCCTGGCCGCGGGCGGCGTGCCCATCCCACGCTTCAGACGGATCGCGCTGAAGGACGATCCGTTCCTGGCCGCGCGCGGCGTGGCCTTCCCGTGCGTGCTCAAGCCACTGGCGCTCTCGGCCAGCCGCGGCGTGATCCGCGCCAACAACGTCGACCAGTTCATCGCGGCCTTCCGGCGCATCGCCGCGCTGCTACAGCGCGACGACGTCGAGGTCAGCGGCGACGCCGGCCAGTTCCTGCTCGCCGAGCAGTACCTGCCGGGCGTGGAGGTGGCGCTCGAGGGCCTGCTGATGGGCGGCGCGCTCCACACGCTCGCGCTGTTCGACAAGCCGGATCCGCTCGAGGGCCCGTTCTTCGAGGAGACCCTCTACGTCACGCCGTCCCGCCTGCCCGCGGATGCGCAGGGGGCCATCGAGCGGGTGGCGGGGGCGGCCTGCGTGGCGCTCGGCCTCACGGAAGGGCCCGTGCACGCCGAGCTGCGCGTGAACGCCGGGGGCCCGTGGGTGCTGGAGGTCGCCGCGCGCTCGATCGGCGGGCTCTGCTCGCGCACGCTGCGCTTCGGTACCGGCATGACGCTGGAGGAGATCATCCTGCGCCACGCGCTGGGCTGGCCGATCGACTCCCTGGCCCGCGAGCGACGGCCGGCCGGCGTGATGATGATCCCGATCCCGCGCGCGGGCCGCCTGCAGGCCGTCCGCGGCACCGAGGCGGCCGGGGCGGTCCCGGGCATCGAGGACGTCACGATCACCGCCCACGCGGGGCAGGACCTCGTCCCGCTGCCGGAGGGCTGGCAGTACCTCGGGTTCATCTTCGCGCGCGCCGACACCCCCGACGCGGTCGAGGCGGCGCTGCGCGACGCCCACGCCCGCCTGACCTTCGACATCGGGTAGTCTACGCGCGAGCGGACGGCAGGAGCGGGCAGTCGGGCGGCGACGCCGCCAGCTTCTTCTCGATGATCCCGGCCGCGTAGCGTTCCAGATAGTGCGTGATCGTCTCGACGCGGATCTTCACCGAGCCGGCCGGCTTGGTGGAGTCGAGGTCCTGGAACGAGAAGAAGAGCGTGCCGGAGCGCTCGATGATCTGCTGCACGGGCGTGTAGGTCGGCTGGTCCATCCCGCACTCGTAGCTGGACATCCGCACCACGCAGGCGATCCACGGGATCCGCGCCGCCACCTTGGCGCCCCACAGGATTTCGTTGGTGTTCGACGAGTAGGACGACGGCCACACGTCGCGGATGTCGAACGGCGACTTGATGTGCCCGGCCCGGATGTCGTCGCCGAACGCCCACTGCATCAGGTCGTCGTCGATGGGGAAGTACTGCATCCACAAGATCGGATAGCCGTAGGCCTGCAGGTCGACCTCGATCTCGTGGCCGATACCCGGATCCATGTGGTACGGCCGCGCCACCACCATGAGGCAGGGCTTGCTCTCGCGGGCGCACCACTCCAGCACCTCGCGCGACTTCTTCCGCACCTTCTCGTTGAACGTCCGCAGCGCCTTGTAGCCTTCGTCCACCGCGCGGGCCATCTCCTCGCGCGTGAGCCCCGGCACCGCCTCGTGCATCCCCTCGAAGAGCTGCTTGGGGACGAGCAGCGGCTCGTCGAGCGAGACGAACGGCGTGACGTACTTGATGCCGTTGTCGGCGAAGACGTCGCCTTCCTTGAGGAAGCCGGCCTTGATGTTCTCGGGGGCCGCCATGACGCGCGGGCAGGTCAGGGCCTTGGCCACGTGGCCGGACAGGAACGAGGGCAGGTTGTAGATCATCGGCGACAGGATGATGTCGAGCTTCTGCCGCTGGCCGAACACCAGCTCGCCGTAGTGGCCGGACATGCACTTGACCGGGTAGCAGCAGTCGACGGTGCC